>ONKX01000014.1 GCA_900318555.1 uncultured Prevotellaceae bacterium
ATTAGGATACACGAGCTTCAGAAATCTTGTACGCTGAGCGTAGTTGCTAGGAGACTGCCTAAATTCCTCTCCTGTCAGTTTCACCTCCGCAAACAGAGGTTCTTTGTCTTTTCTCTTGTTGTTCATTGTCGCTAATTTTATAGAGTTAAAAATCAGCGGCAAAGGTACGAACATTATTTTAATGGGCAATGACGGGTTTCACCGAACAGTTACATTTCTCCTTTTTCGTGGGCTCATGTGGGGATTCATGTTTATCGGTTTCTGCCTCTGGAGATCCCGAGACCACGCAGTTGACAACTGCGGGTTGAGTGAATTTCTTCTTGTACCATTTCTCAAACACGTGATAAGGTACGCCATTTGACTCAAAGTACTGTGTAACCGAGATTCCTCTATTACAACCTTCCTCAGAGTACCGTTTCCACAGGATTTCAATGTCTTTACTACTTATTGCCATATCTTCTGTTTTTTAGAATTAATGGCACAAAGGTAACAACTATATCTTAGACCACCTAAAAAGGGGTTGGATGCTTACCTCCCAGTTCGGTTAAGATATCAAATAATCCATTGTCGTATTTAGAGGGATGCCCATCAAACTCCTTATTTGCCAAAAAAGTAAACCTTTGCTTGTGCTTCACCATTTCTGAGAAGTGATTCCATTTGATATTGAGTTCATCATCAAGCGAAGCCACAAACGGTTCTTTAGAAATCCAGCCATGCTCTGGCAGAGCATCAACTATATCTTTTTGTAATGCCTCTGGCCCATTTATTTCCAACAGATAGTTCAATACTTCCTCCGTGTCTTCATACATCTCACTGTACGACGGTGCCGCATATCCGTGAAATCTAGTAAAGAAAGGGATGTCCTCTTCATCATCATCGAATACCGACTTTTCCAAAGGCAACATCGCGTTATCTACATCCTCAAACTCCGATTCTAGTTTATTCTTGACCATCGTGACGAAATCTGGCATATCCATTACCAATCTCTTTTCTCCACAATAGCTACATATACCTCGACGGCCATCTCTTTGAATGATCCCTTGAAGTTCAGAATCCGAGAAATGTTCTGAGCATACGCATTTTTCCTGTAGTACTCCTGGAACAACACGACCCTCCTCAATGTCCATCAGATAATCCTTGATACGCGACATTGCTTAATCAATAACCATAAATCTTCTGCCTTTGCTTGAACGCAGACTCTCCACCTTCTAATATCTGGCAGCAAAGTTTCACCGTATCAGCATTGTCTATGGAGCCTGGTGACATTATTCTGGCTTTGTTATTTGTGCTTTTAAGGGGAATAATCAATTCTGCATCCCCAAGCACTGCAATATTGGGGTTGTGAGTTACGATAATAACCTGTCTACGCTCTTTTATCTTCCGCAAAGTTGTTACAATAGTCTTGTATATGAATTCACTGTCCAGATTATCTTCTGGTTGGTCAATCAAAAGCGGGCGATTACTATTAGACAATAATAGAATGCCAAGCAAAACGGATTGTTGCTGACCTAATGACAATTGAGAAATTCTTTTAACCACAGGGGTAGGCACATCACCTACAAGAACATGTTTTGTAACCGTTATCTGAGGCAAATCGTCATACGCAACGCTTTCAATATCCTCATATTGATAGCTATCGTTGAGTTTATACAGGATATTGTCAATTTCATCTTCACCCAATACTTGTGTGCCATTAACATTAATAGCACGCAAGATTGCCTTGTCTCTTGTCTTTACTGCATTCACAAAGTCATAAATGCTTATACTGCTTGCTATGATTCTTGCCTTGGGCACTTGCGAAGTGCGCCATCCCATCAGCTCCTTAAGCGTCGATTCAAACTCAGGTGAGAAAAGGTCATCCTGATACTTCACAGTAATTGAAAAATCATCTACAGAATTTTTCAAGTCATGGTTAATCTTGAGGGCAAAAGACTTATGAAGCCTCGTTATCTCCTTCTTGTTATCCTGCCTCTGGGTTATCAAATCCTTTCTATCCTTAACTAACTCTATCAGTTTCTTTTGATCATCCAATAGTTTCTTGACTTTTTTCTCATATTCAAGTATATCCTTCGCGATCTGATTGATTTTACCCAAGTCAAATGGAATACCCTGTTGAGTCAACTCAATCTTTTTTTGGTCTATTCTGGCTTGAATTTCCGTTTCCTTTTGTTGCCATAACGCCAACTGCTCTTTCAATGCCTTTATCTTTTCGTTCAAAGATGTTTTCAATTCTGTGGATTTCGTGCTAACCAACTTTCCGAAATCATCCACGAGCCCCTTTACAGCTGAAAAATAGTCCTTACCCACAATTATGCTCTCATCAGTCATTGCGGCAACTTTCTCAAACAAAGACTTGTCACCCAGTATATCCCAATAAGTCTGAACAAGACTGTTTAGATCCTTTATAAGTTCGCTGCGAAATTCACGCTCTTTCAGGAGCGCATTGTGATACTTCACAATATCTGCGGCCTTCGACTTCTCTTGGATAGCCATTTTCCTCCGCTCGTTTTCTAAAGCCTTCTTAGCCTCTGGCAGTGCTGATAAATTTATTCTCAGCTTTTTCATCTCGCTTTGGTTCTCCAGCAACTGGTTACGGTATGTCTCGTCTTGCTGTTTCAATGCAGTCAACGAAAGGAAACCATCCAAAAAGTCAGCAATCACTTGAGGATTATCTTCACTATGCTGGATAGTATTAGCCGTATCTCCCTGTCCATAGCTCTCTATCGGAATCTGAGTAATTCCATTAATAGGATCAGTGCGGTTCTCAACATTTCCGTTCTTCTCTCTTTGAAAAGTCATTTGCTGTCCTACCTCATCTACATAATCAAGAGTAATGATTTGCGGCCACACTTCAGAATCACATAAACGGGAAGCGGAATTATTTCCAGTTGCCTCCCTGATTGACTCCAGCAAGGTAGATTTGCCAGCACCACGGCTACCAATAATGCAAGTCAGGTTTGGACTGAGGTCAATGTCAACCCCATCAAGAAGTTCTCCTTCTAGTTTCACATGTTTGATAATGGGTCGTTGTTCAGGAATCTCATCTTCCAAACGGACTCTTGACTCACTGCTCAACAAAGCATTCCTGAACGACCTGAAAGTCAGTTCCGACATCTTGAAACGTGTCAAACGGTTATTACCGTCCGCATTGCTGCCAAGTCGTGCCAATTCATGCGAATCCGACGACATCAGTTTGGCAAAGTCTCTATGCAGTTTGTTGTCATTTGCGTCACGCCATATTGATAGTAGATTCTTGTGGTCTTGATTCTCATCCAAGTCAGTATATAGCGATGACTCCCCTTTTCTCGTTATCTCCAGTCCCAACAAATTCTTGCATTTGAAGATTTGTTCCATTTGCGGGCCAAAACGCTGAATCGTTTTCTCAAATCCAGAATCAAGAGTAATGTGAGCCAATACACCTATACCTTCACATGCGTCTGCTTTCTGAAGACATTCCACTATACCTTGATTACAGATTGTCTTACCCTCGTCAAAGTTGAGGTTCCCATAGAACTGGCGGAGTCTGTCAGTGGTCTCAAAATACAATAAAAGATGCCCTTGGGTTGTGCTTACTTCAATACCAGGAATCACCAATATGTCTTTCCCATTAGCATATTGAACTGCCGCAATGCTATTCATAATTTCATTGTGGTCGGTAATGCTAATCAACTTTAGCCCTTTTGCTTTGGCCGTATCCACAATGGCACTTGGTGTGTTCGTTGCATCCGTGACATCATATGACCCCAAACCCATTCCATACGAATGGATATGTAAATCAGCTCTATAGAATAATGAACCTTGACTCATCTTTTTCGAAATTTCAAACAACTTACTGCTTTGCAAATCCTATAATTTTATTCACAGTCTCATCTTTAAGAATCCTTTCTATATGCTCATTTACCTTCTTCTCAATCTCGCCTGAATTGCGTTTCCATCCTCGTTCTTCATCAGAACTTGCAACTAAATAATCAATGTTTGGATTAAAGGTAAACAATTGGAATGAAGGGTTGTTTATGGCTCCCCTCATCAAGAACCCAAACATATCTCTACCATAGCCGTCTCTCAGAAAATTGTCTTGATCACAAACAATCATAGCTTTATCTTTTCTTTCCATAAAACTCATGATTGTGCGAGCTACAGCTGGCATAGAAGGGAAACCATCAGATATAATGATTTTCACTTCTAATCCTTCAATTCTTCTGAAGATAGTTGTCAGAATAATTGCGTCCGTTTGTCCTTCTACAATACAATATACCATATCCTATATTTTCCCAAGTTGTGCCATTGCTGACAGATTCAACATATGGTTACCATCCTCTATTACACTTCTATATTTCAAGTGTAAGCCCTTCCTAAAACACTTATTATTCAAACACAATTCAATGTCACTTCTATTCCATAACAAGATAGTATGTGGCATTAGTGATTCTATCAGCACTTGAGCGGGCAGAGTAAAATCAGATGCAGTAAAAATGCATCCGATTACTGGCGAAGGACGTCTTTTAAGTCTGACTTGTAATTTGGCTAATGGCTCGATATCAATGTTATTATCTTCATAGTCTTTAGACTCTGCAAGTACAGTTAGGCCATCCTCGTATACAATTCCATCAATCTGTTCAATCACCTCTTTACCATCTATAATAGCTTGTGGAAAAGGAACGTTAAAGGGATATTTCACTTCTGCCCCTTCAAGTTCAAAAGATCGGAGAATTGCATACTCAAAGAACTTACCCTTCCCCCATTTAGCCTGTTGTTCAGGATTCCTCCTTTCTTGCCATATATGCATCAGTTCTTCCCTGTCCAATTCTTTAATGGCTGTTTTAAGTTCTTCTTCTGTCATGGATATTATTTATTAATATCATATTGCATATCCTCTTACCTCATCCTTCTTACATCTTCCATCGCAGTGGCAATATCTTCGATAGCCACTGCTCCTCCCCACATCCTATACACATACTCCGGTGTTATCAATTCAGGATCGAAGGAGCATGACTTTCCTTCACACTCTAAGAAATCCTTCAATCTATTGCATAGCGTTGAATCAGTCATAACCCTGAACCCAAAACCGTAAGCAGTAAACTATTTCCCAGCAAAACTCTTAATAGTCTCCCTAAGCCCATCCTTGGCCCGCACCGGCATCTCCTTCATGCCCAGGGCGGCCTTGATCTTGGCGTTGGACACCACGTAGTTCTCGGTGAGTTTCTGCATGCGCTGGGTGTTTAGGGGCAGGTGCAGCACGTCACCAATCTTGGCAAAGCCGTTCATCAGGCCGCGGGGGATGTTCCAGATATGCGCCTTCTTGCCCAGGGCACTGCATATCACCTCTATCAGTTCGTTGGTGGATAGTGCTTCATCATCACCCATGTGATAGATGCCGCTGGGGGCATCCATGGTCAGCAGGCCCTTGATCACCTCCTGCAGGTTTCCGATGCTTGTGAACGAACGCCTGTTCTCGAAGGCACCCAGTGGCCAGGGAATTCCTTTGCTCACTACACCATACAACAAGTTCAGATTACCCTTGTTGCCAGGCCCGTGAATCATACACGGACGCATGATGTACACCTGCTTCTCTCCTTGAACCTTGAACCGTTAATCATGAACCATCAAATATACCCTTTTCTTTTTCTCCAGCACCAATGCCATATCTTCCATGCGGGCATCCAGCAAATCTCCTGGGGATACCGCCCTACGAATCTCAGATTACGCCTTATATTCTCAATTCCATTTGCAAGCCTCCCATGTTGGCGATGATTTCTTTCGTCATAATGGCCAAAGTTGCCGGCTCTCATTATTTCGTTGAAAAGGAATTGCCCATCCTTTTGCAATGGTTGGCACATAAGGTAACCGTCATCCAATTGGAAGACTTTTTGCAAGACATACATTGCTGCTCCTACAAATTGCTTCATCTTAAGGGAGCAAAGCACCCTCATGGCCTCTTGGTGCTCTTCAACTGTTGATTGCTTAAGAACATAATAGTAATCCATTAACTGTCTTAGTCCAATTCCCTCATCGAAGAGATGCCTATAGATATGTATAAGTATATATACTAGGTTAAATGAGATGTTTGGTCTCGTAAAGCCTAACTCTGATTCACTATTGAATTGGATATCCTTTTGTTCCTTAACCCAGTTTTGAAGCTTTTTGTTGGTAAAAGGATTATAGAACCAAGTTGGAATGAAATGTACCTCCACCGGTGTATCCTGGAAGTAGTTCCAATCACAATGTTTTATATCTACAGAACCTACATTCCCATGTTCTCGTAAAATGCCAAGAATCGTGTACCTATCTCCATCAACCCATATATCAATGTCACCACATTGTCTCAGCAAGGGGCTGGGATACAACAAAGCATTACCTTGCCCTTTAAGTATGCAACTATTAAAACCACTATTGGCAAAAAACGTTTGCAGTTCAATGCAGGCCTTGTTAAGACGTTTGTTCTGCTGTTTCAGCAGTTCACCCGTACCAATCCACTGCAGAAGAATCTCTTTGGGAGGCCGTTGATTATCAGGTATTCGTTCTATGCCTTCCAGTAATATGCTATCAACAGCTTGTCGCTGCCCTTCTTCATACAGTGACTGCCACTCAATAGACGAAGGTGCTCGGGACAAAGAGTCTCGAGTGCCAATCGCAACCTGCAGCAACTCAATGAACAAATCTTGCATACACCTTATTCCCTTTTAGCGAAAGGATTCCAAAGTACGCTTCAATCCGGCACGTGCATCCACAGGCATCCGTTCTACTCCTAATGCTTTCTTAATCTTTTCATTAGAAGACACGTAATTCTCTGTAAGTTTCTGTAATCTGTCAGAATTTAAAGGAAGATGCAACCATCCTCCAAGTTTAGCAAATCTTGTCATCATACCTTTAGGGAGTTTCAGAATATGAGCCTTCTTTCCCAGCGACTTGCAAATCTCTTCTATCAATTCGTTTGTACTGAGTGCTTCATCATCACCCATATTATAAATGCCCGAAGGCACATCCTTCGTCAGCACGCCATTTACCGCAAAGCAGATATTCTCAACCGAAGTAAAAGTTCTGCGGTTCTCAAAAGCGCCTAATGGCCAAGGGATGCCCTTCCTGACCATATTGTACAACAGATTCAGGTTACCCTTATTACCGGGTCCATGAATCATGCACGGCCTAAAGATATACACCTGCTTATCTGTCGGCATGTGTTCTTGGATATACTTTTCAGCAGCAATCTTGGACTCTCCATAGGGGCCAACGGGTGTTGGCACAACATCCTCGGTGAGGATGCCATCGACCTTATCGGCAGCAGCCTTGGCGGTGCTAAAGAAAACGAACTTCTTGCATTTTGGTTGCGCCAGGAACCAGTCGAATATCTTCTGCGTCAGGCCGGTATTTACCTTAAAATACACATCTGCCACAGTCTGGTTCTTTGTATCATGCGCTTTCCCCGCTAAATGGATGATGGCATCCACCTCTGGAATCTTATTAGATTTATCCAGATAGTCCCAAGAGAATGTAAACCTCACACCATCCTTTAATGGACTGACAATATCAAGCCCATAAATTATATTATCTCGTTTTAATGCCTCTACAAGATTATTACCCACGAACCCATGGACTCCTGTAATTAATATTTTCATCTTTTAGATACTCTTTAATTATCGCTAATGTGGTTAATCTCATCAAAAGCCTTTTTGTTTACCCTATATCTTTCCAAGTCTATTACCCAGCCCCACTTATTAAAGTATTTAATGGCACTCTGGATACTTGCTTTCAACAATGCTTTATTCGTGTGATGCTCAGCAGCATGATTGTGAACGATTGTAACCTTTGGATAATATACCGTTTTACAAACCTTATGCAGACGTCTCATCATGTCAAAGTCCTCAAAGTACATAAAAAAGCGTTCGTCAAATCCACCAGTCTTTTCAACGTCAGACATTCTCAAGAACATAAAACAACCTGACAGAATAGGGCAATTCCAAACTTTATCATACCCCATCTGTCGCATCTCGAATCTGTCATTCCGATGCTTTATCATCCTTTCAGGCAGGAGTCTTCTGCCAAAAATATCCAATGGCGAGGGTAATAACTTGCAAAGATATTGCAGGTCACCATTAGGATAAATCACTTTGGGTAGCACTAACCCAACATCATTATGACCTGCCATAAAAAATTCAATAGAGGAAATTGTGTTTGGCTCAAAGTAAATATCCGGATTTAGAACTATATGATATGTTGCATTACAATCCTTTGCTTTTTGAAGCCCAACATTGTGTGCCCCACCATACCCAATGTTCCCCTGTCCATACACATATTCGACTTTATCTGAAAGTCTTTTTGCAATATCCCTTAGCTTATCTGTCGGAGAATTATCTATTACAAAAACACGCTCAATGATGCTCTGTTGCGAGCACTTCAGAACTTTCGTCAAATCTTCTTCCTTGGTATTATATAGTACTAAAGATGCTGTTATCATTTTTTACATTTTAGAATTAGCATAAACTCTTACCTTCAATATAATCCAGTATCGTTTTCTTATTATACTTTTCTATAAAGAGCTTCTTAAATCTTATTCTCTCTTCTAATGATTGCTCTAGAGTGCTTATGACAGTCACAAAATCCTCGGCTCTTTCTGCCTTTATCATAAACTCATTAAACTCCGACGGTATGCCCTCGAACGCCACATCGGTTCCGATAACTGGGGTGCCACATCCTAGAGCATCAATACACTTCACTTTCACACCGGCTCCTTTTCTTAATGGAGCTATCTCCGCCTTTGCATTTGCAATAATGGGATATGGATTATACACAAACCCAAGATACTCAAAATTCTCAGGTAATTTTTCTTTTATCCTTTGTGGTAATCCTCCCCCAATTATTTTATATTTCACATTCGGCATACAAGGATTGACATTGTCAACATACCATTCTATGGACTCATAGTTTTCTTCTCTTACCCATCCTCCAAAAAACACAAAATAGTCTTCACCGGGCCCCGGTGTTGCAGCTTGGACTTCTGGGCTCAAAAAGAACGTCGTTGAATAGCTGGGGAGATTATATAAATCCTTTATGAGTTGACAGTCTTTCTCACTAAATGTAAAGACGGTTCCTTGTTTCAGCATCCTTCGCTCCGACATAACAGCCCACGGTCGTAGATAGGTCTTCATTCTCGAATATTTCTGAGCCATCACATCATGAGCCATCAGTATTTTATGAGGATGCTTAATGAACAACGAATAGGCAAACGACTGGCTGAAGTCAAAGTACACAAAATCATAGTCGTTTTCCCGTACCAGCTTACTAATCCATCTGCATTCCTTCCAGTTAAATCTAGCCAAGAACAGCGGGAACACCCATAGCAACGAAAAAACGCCCAATAATTTGTATTTGGTAGTTACCTCTATTGTCCGTACTACATTGACATTCTTGCAAGGTTCATAATCTTTGTCGGTCTTATATTTGAAGTAAATAAGATCAATATGGCACTGCTCTGACAGTTTTGCCAATAACTGACGAGTATATACCACCCCCGCGTGATTCGTTTGCAGCGAAAAAGGGCAAATAAACAGTATTTTTTTCATCTCACGAAAAATAGGCTTTCCTCCTATATCTTTGTAATTTGTAAAAACAACACATTGTTGCTCGCCAACTTCACATTCTCTGAATAAATACCAGACTTAACCTTAATTGAATTTGAGCTGGGCTTTAACCTTGAACAATCAATATACTTGGCTCTTAACTGCTCATTATATATTTTCCTTGCTACTGAGTCTTTCAGAATAATTTTCACCTCTACCTGGCCATCATCAGGGCTCCATTGGAATGCATCGTTTGTTATGTTATATTTTTCCCTATCCTCCTGCCATTCATCAAAGAAATTACAGTCGTCATTTATCAGCCATTTCACTACTTTCACTTTTCGTCTATTAAATGGAAGTTGAACGTTTAAGGCTATTTCCTCTATTTCTCGCGAATGAATATCCGTAGAGAAATTATAAATCATTATTCTGACAGTATCATTTTTAACGCCAGCAATACAACCAATCTCTTTATTCTTTTCTATTTTAAATGAATTATCGACATTAACTCTCCTGTAACCTTCAAATTTAGACATATTGCTGGCAACATGATAACTGACGGTAGGGTATCCTGTAGTGTTTCCGCCTGTTAAATAACTCCAAGCAGAAAAATAGTCCATACCAAGGTCAATGGCCTGAGAAAAAAGCCTGGCATCTTCTGCTGCCTGCCATGTATATCCTGCCGATCTACTATTTAGAGAAGAACTCTTTGCACCTTTAGTTCCAGAGAGGACTCTACCTTCATCAACTCCGTAGAACAAATTATTTAGGCCACATTCCTTAGCTTTATCCTGTAATGGCTTTATGGTATTTGCTAAAGACTTGTTTGATAGGCTACCTGGAGCATTATCATAAAATGACACAGAAAGGAAGTCTAATTTCGTCCCTATCTGTCCATTAGCATAGTTTCTACCTTTAGCTGTATGCTCTATGAAATCACGTTCATCCCACAGCCCATCTAACACAGACATGCTATGAGCCCCAACACAAAAATTATCACCTAAAACATCTGTAAGAGCTTGCACTGTAAAGTCATACAACTTACAATACTCAACAAAGCTGTCTTCCGGTTTTTCACTTCTAGCCTTAAAATGAGAACCGTTTTCATATTCTACAAGACAGCCATACCTCCACGTCGAGACTTCTTCTTTTCCAAAACGATTGACCAAAGCCTCTACCAATGCCTTAATATAAACATAATACCGATTAAATGAATCTGGAGGGTATGCATTGAATCCAGAATTATTGATCTTTGGTTCAGTCGTTAACTTTAGGGGTACTGCTCCCAATTTTAAATATGGTTTTGCACCAAGTTGCAGGATACCGTCACAATTCCTTATTAAAAGACTGAAATCATAATCATCCAGCGTATTCCTGTCCAAAGGATGTCTAAACAGATCCCTGGCCTCAGAACCACCACTGCAATTCATCAGCTGCACCCATTTCACAAATCCAAACTCGTTATATTCTGGGAATTCTATAGTCGGATTCACGAATGAGTTTCCGAGCTGCCATATGTTGATGTTGCTGGCTACATTGGGAAGCACTTCTTTCGATGGGTGCCTGGCATCGATGGTTATACTGACATGATGGTTCTCTCCTAATGACATACTCATTAAGAAAACTGTAGCTACAAGTACAGCCAGCACAGTCAATTTCACCCTCTTGCTCATGATAATATAGTTTTATCCTTGATAATTATTTTTATGAAATAGTGACGCTAACTTATCCGAAATCTCATTCCCTTTTGGCATTATGCCTGTGAAAATTCCTTGCTTGTGGGCATGGGCTTCTCTCATATATAATAATGCCTCTTCCTTCCCAAAAGAACGCCACGCAAGGAGTATATATGACGCAACCCTTTTCTTCATCTCTGGATGACCTATCATATCCATATAATTGTTATAGCGAAGAGACACCATATACCTTGAAAAATTATTCCTCTTGTCGGCAACTCTCGTGATTGATCCCTTTCGATAGGTGAGTACATATACGATCTCCGACGATACGCATATATTTTGAGTATTTGCTGCGGTCTGCACAACAAACATCACATCATTCGATGCAGGTACCTCATCAAACTTGATTGCCTGCCTGTCCACGTAATCTTTCCTGAACATTTTTGACCAAGGTACCAAATCATAATATTTTATACGGTTAAGTCGTTTCTCGCTACCTTTCTTCTGCCATGCCTCTATCACTTGATTCCTTACATTAAATCGGTTGCAACTCTCAAGCGTATCTGAATAAACCGACCGATGAGGGAAATAGACTATGTCGTTGTCACTGTCAGCATACTTGTCAAAGACATCAAAAGCCTGCTCGTCAAAAAAATCATCCGCATCTGCAAAAATAATCCATTCACCTTTAGCATACGTCAGCCCAACATTTCTTGCAAAGCCCGCTCCTTTACCATCAGTTGTTAACACAAAAAGAATATTGCGCTCTGCAGTCTCGCCCTCTAACTGTTTTATCGGACCTATATCCGTACTGTTGTCATCCACAACAATGGTTTCTATATCCTCCCTAATGGGAATAGACTGCAAGCATCTTTTAAGCAGTTCTGGGCAATTCTTGTGAGGGATTATAATACTAAATGTAGGCATACGCTATCTATCTGAAGTTGTTTTATTCAACATTTTTTTCTTCCATGCTCCAAGTCTGTAATAATTCTCCGCTCCGACTATTCGCAGAAGTAACGAAAGCTTCTTTTCCGCATTGTTCAAAGATACATTATCAAAACCGAAGTATTCTTTCTTCTTCGCCATTTCCGACAGGAAATTGTCGTGTTCGGTAAAATCCGGCTTATTCTGTTCATGAGTCTGTTTTTCTTTTGTATATACTCCCTTTTCCAAAATATCATCTAACAATGATGAAAATTCTTGTACTGGTTCATTGTCAGCGCGCATTAACGAACTATTTGTCGTCCGTCCCAAAATGCCAATCGGACGGAAGTCATTTCCATCATAACTGATAGTTGGAACTCCCGATCTCATACACACCCAAGAACTTCCTGCTGACGTAAAAAATGCATCGCAGATGTCAAGAAGTTGTGAGGGGACTGGGAATAAGTAGCCCGTGATATATAATGTTACGTTTTTAACGTTTTCAAATTGTTTCCTGATATTCTTCTCAAACATTGACCCTTCTGGTGAACCGCCAATCATTAATAGTAGAAACTTCTTTTCAGAGTGACTCTGGGCATAATTTATAAAGTCACTTAAGGCGTGTATAATGAATGGTTTATCAAGTCGGGACAGGCAACCTACAACATAGTCATAGTCCTGGCAATTGATACTTTTCAAATCTTCACTATCAATGTCTTCAACTACATTATTACAATATGCCGGTAGGAAGTAAGATTTTGCAGCATCTATTGGATAAAATGAAGCGAAGAGGTTCTGAAGAGACTTTTCTACAATACCCGCTAATTCATGCCTGTCATATTTAAAGCGCAGGAACTTCTGTTCTGTAAGTGAATTGGCTGCATTATATTCTTGTAAAATGTAGCACAGATGCCGTGCACCTATTTTTTCAGCAACCACTTCGCCCCATGTACACTCTGACATGCAGGTTGATTCGATGACGATATCCTCATATTGCTTCTGTATGAACTTTTCTATTATCTCGTTGACAATACGCTCCCTTTTTCTTCTTGAAAAGAGGTAGTAATTGAAACCAAGTTCAGGTATAAACCAATTATATCTTTTCAGTTCTGATATATAAATCTTACCTTTTTGTGCTGATACCAAGCTCACATCCCATCCCTGATCTTGCAAGTAAAGACATTTGTTACGGAGGTACATCTGCGCCCCCCCCATATTCTTAATGCAGGAAGCAAAAAATATATATTTCTTCATATCCGTTTTATTCTGCTATTTTGTATATGTAATTTTATTTTTTATGGCTGTAAACTCAATAATAACGGGGAATACAAGAAACAGGAAAAATTGCAACACTGGCCTAAATAGGACATTCAGAATTCCTGAAAAAATGACTATGACAAAAATAATATTTACATATTTCCGTATCTCCCGTTTGGAGGTCATGCGCTTAAGCATCATGTAATAGCTCTTCATGATTTTCCAATACACGAATGCTCCTAATAATCCAAAACGCGCCAGCACATCGATAAACTCCGAGTGGCCACCAATGCCACTCTTCACCAAATCTCCGCCAAAGGCCTGCGTATGGTCACCAATTCCTATAAAGAAGCTGATAGGACTGGAGAAGAAGGTACTCAAACTGGTTTGTGCCAAAATCATGCGCTGAGAAAAACTTCCTTCACTGACGTTGTTCAGGTCTCCTCCACTTTTCTTAAAATCCACCAGGTCATTGAGGCGATCTGCCAGACGTTCGGATTGCAAGTGTTCCATCAGCCAGCCCATCAAGGGAATAAACACTATAAAAGACAGTAGTACAAGCATTAATACCGTGAACAGATAGTAGACATGCCTGTTTCTCTGCTGCGACGGCTCATGGTAGGCAAGAAAAAATCCCGCCATTTCTACCATCAGCAGTAAGATTGCTGTACCTCGGGTGTTTTGAAACAGCATGTGATAGGCTAAAGGAACGGTCAAAAGCATACAAAGAAATCGCCACTTCTTCTCTTTGACCACCAGTATTGTCATTATCAATGCACCTATCAACCAATAAGCCACCTCTAAAAAACCCGTATCTGCAATATTCATCATGATGGAAAATTCGATGGATTCTTCGGTGCTCGCCTGTTCCTCAAAGATTTCAGGCAACTGGAAACCAAGGAAAATGTTATAGATTAGGTTGGCAAAATATACAACAGCAAATCCTGTTAAGATGACTGCTTTCTCCTTTCTGTTATAATGCCGTACCACGAAATAACCGATGGCCGGTATAATGTATATGGGCAGTCTGGAAATGACAAAGTTCAGATTCGTTGATGACAACCCAATGATGACCATCATTACACTCAGAAACAGATAGACCATCCACCACCGACTTACATCGTTGGATATCAATCCCTTTTCCTTCCCCGTAAGCAAGGTCAAGACCAGCCACATCATCGTCAGCCCCAAAGGAATGACAAACGTATAGGTACCCTCCAGATAACGGGTATAATAAAACACCATCAGTCCTATGACAGGCAACATATTGAGCAGATATACGAAGCGTATGGAAGAAGTTTTTCCTAATGATTGTGCCATATTTTTACTTATTCTTTTTTACAAGCCCTACTGTTATTCCCTTCAACTCGGTATATTCGTATGGCTTAACCGTCTTGCAAATTCCAAAAAACAATACCACACCTACGACTATCTGTACAGCCAGTGTTATATAGTTGTTCCAGCCCATAAAACTCAACGCGTACACGGGTATAGCAACACCCAAAGCTATATACAAAGATGGCAATATGTCGCGAATTTGATCCACGATAGAGTAGTTCAGCAGGGGCTTTGAATAATATGCATTTAGATAGTAACACATATAGCTCCTAACTACATCGGCCACGAGCATCCAATAAATGTTTGTCAGCAAACCAACTGTCACAGGAATTGCAATCAGCAGATTCTTGATGATATTTATTCTCAAAGTAAGATCGCTTCTCCCCATCACTTGAATGGCGTTCAGGTTCAAAGCTTGCAGAGGATATATCATCATAGATATACAAAGTATTTGAAGCATATAAGCTGCTGGTATCCATTTTTCCCCTATTAAAACAACAAGAAGCGGCCTTGCTACAGCAGCAAGACTCAACATCAAAATAAAAGTTGGAAACACCGTGGTTTTGATTAGCCTTCTGTAAGCATCTTTCAGTCTTATTGGATTATCCTGTATTTTACTCATCACAGGGAAGGCAACTCGCTGAACAACAGATGTTAAATTTCCTGAGAATATCTGTCCGAACTGATAAGCTCGTGTGTATTGTCCTAAAGATGCAGGACTGAAGACTTTTCCGATTACGACATGGTGTAATTGCATCGAAAGATTGTTAAAGATTCCGCTCAACATAAGTTTCCATCCAAATTTCCACATTTCACGGAAACTCTGCACAGAAAACTGCAACTTCGGTATCCAGCGGTTCACAATCCAATACATCAATGTTGCAAGACAGGCGTTACTCAACTGTTGAGCCACCAAGGCCCATACGCCAAAGCTAGTATAGGCCATTATGACGCCAATAATACCACTGAGAATGGCAGCTGTAACAGAAACCTTAGTCTGAGTCTTAAAATCCAGTGCCTTGGTTAGTCTGGCCTTCTGCACCAATGCCAAAGCATCAATAATTAAAATGCTTGACATCACCTGCATTAGCAAAAGAAGTTCTTCTCGTTTAAAGAATTTTGCTATCAATCCTGATCCAGCAAATAGCAATCCTGCCATTATTATAGACAAAACCAAGTTTGTAAAAAAAACTGTACAATAATCTATTTCTTCGGCATCGTTCTTTCTTATTATTGCGTATATAAATCCCCCATTAATAACGACTTCAAAGATGGCAATAAATATTGTCAAGATTCCTATCAATCCATAGTCATCCGGACTAAGCAGACGGGCGAGGATTATTCCCACCACGAAGCTTACCCCGTAGCGAAGCACAGATTCTAAAGCCGTCCAAGCAGTTCCTTTAACTGTTTTATCTTTTAAACTTTGTTCTGCCATTATTATCTTTTGTAAAAATTAATTTCCACAAATCATCCTACACAGCCATGTTGACCGCATTCTCTCACGAAGTGTTTTCTTGTCTTCCTGATATAGCTTTAACATGGTCTCTTTCAAGGCATCTGTCAGAAGTTTGCGAATCTTTTTTTTCTCCTCCGGCAACAGTGCCTCCATTTTCTTCCCTAAATCGTTTATTTTATTAAAACTGATCGAAAATGTATCAATTGCCTTTTGTCGTTTAATCAAATAAGCAATGATTTCAGCGGAATCTAATTCGTATGCCATAAGTTATGCCTCACCTCCTTCCATCGTTTCTTCCCATATTTTCAATTCATCTTTATACGGTATGAAAGGCTGATAAAGCTTATAGAATGTGCCACCAATAGCACCTCGGAAGGCTCTTAATCGCGGAATGTCATAACCACAATTCAATATTAGGTCGGGAGCTATGTCAGTATATGGGTCCAAATAAACAATATCGCGGATACCTATCTGATAGGCTTTCTTTGAACAGAGCACACAGGGTGAAGCAGTGACATACATCGTTCCTCCATTCAGCCCCATTCCTCCCTGACGAGCCAGTCTCAGCATAGTGTTCTCTTCTGCGTGAAGAGAACGGGTATTTACTGCATCTTTGTTCTCCATATAGCCATTATATCGCGAACGAAAGCAGTAGGCATATTGCAGGCCATTTTCTGCCAGCATTCCAGATACAACAGCATTACACTCATTCATCATGCAGTCACAAAAGCCCTTACCATAAACTCCTATAAGTTTACCTCCCTTGTCATGTTTTGGATAGGTTCTTGTATCAGACAACTCGAACTTGCTATATACCCGATAAAGGGACTTGTTATCTTTGTCTGACACTTGTTCGAATACAGCCTTTGCTGCGAATAGTTCGTTGGCGTCACGAAGGTTACAAGGCAATTGTGGCGCAGGCGGATCGTTCCATCCTACGGATTGCACGGCTTTCTCTTCATCAACAATGACACATCCTACTTGACGGGAGATACAACCAGAATTAAACTTAGCCACATATGCTATCGACATGCATCGTTCATCGCGGGTTGGTGTCACAAGGCCTGGTCTTGAGATAAGAGCAGAGTATTTCATCCACTGCTCACCATACGTATAAAAAGAATACGAACAGAATTCCAAATCAGCATCATCCAAGTCGTCTTCCACTATCTTTTGATGAAGTTTTTCCTCCTCCCTCTGTAAATCGCCTAATGTATGATAAGCTATATGCAACTCACTCTCCGAGACACACCGCTGCAAGTCTGGCGCAAAGAACTGACCATGTTCAAAGTCATCGGTCTTATTTTCGTGCCAGCTCAATGCTGCTATGTTTTCGCAGATATCATTTAGCCGCTGGCCATCAGCATAGTGGGCGACTTTTTCGCGGAGCAATTCCATCTCATGGCCATCATTGTGTATCGCCACCATGTAAAACGCATTATAGCGTTCTCTGAGATAGAGTATCTCTAAAGAGTTGCGAACAGAATCAATGACAAATCTTCGTTTCAGTTTCTTATTGTTGGCATGATAGCCTTTAATAATCTGATTTATCAAATCAACCACGTCAAACACATGCTCGCTATCATGGCTCTTCTTGAAGTCTGGCGCTTTTGCCTCACTACAACCAGTTGCCCTAATGGCCGTTGCTAATCGATGAACAAAGAAATTCTTTGAATAATAGTCACGTTGCTTCAATTCCTCAAACAAACAATCGCAAAACTGAGTAAATGAATCATTGAAAAAGGTTTCTGCTATCAGTTTCCTTACCTCCTCACGTTCATTGGCATCCAATCCTTCGTTTTCTTTCAACATGCTGGCTTTCTCCAATGCGGCAATCTTCGCAAATCTGCCAGCCATGTCGGTTGTCAGGCCCCATCCCAAAATAGATTCTGACGTAAAAGTGTTGTCCACCTCATACTCATGGAGTTCCTTATCCTCATGGCTATGGTGAAATTTATAGGCAAGTATCCCTGACAGATGCCTTACTACATCATCAAAGTTACCAAATTTCGAAAACAGTTCCTTCAAAGTATAGAATATCAATACATTCTTATATTTTATCGTCTGAAACGTTTCATAATGCCTACTTAGTTGATAGCAGCGCTGATATTCCCTCTTAAACACTTCGCCCTGTTTGGTCTCTGCTGATATATCAGAAATAGCTTCTATTGGGCGTATCATCTTCTCACCTTGCCATTGTTCGAAATTCATCGACATCATATCGGCAAATTTCGAGCAACCGCTTCCAGTAATACCAGTCAATGCTACTATTACGAAATTTTCACGTTGGGAGTACATTTTATATAAGGGAATTTTCTTATCCATAGAAACATTATTTGTGAACAAAAATAGCTATTCCTACTATAATTACAGCCATACCTGCCAAAATGGCAATTGTCTCGATTGTTGAGAACACATAGTCAAACCCAAGAATCAATACTATTTAACGTGAGTTCGACGAATTCAGAAGAGCGTTAATTGGTTGTCGCTAGCCCTCTCACATGTATGCATGGCTTCTTGGGAAAGAAGCAATATGCAGCCAGAGCTCCCAACAGATTGACCATAAAGTTATCGAACGACCTGTGTCGTGAGTGCTCTACCTGAGCGATGTTCTTGAGTTCGTCATTAACGGTCTCTATAATGGCTCTCTTTCTTGTCAATAGCCTGTCCGACATGGTCATCAGAGCGCCTTTCATGTTGCTCTTTAGTTTTGTGATCAACTGAATACCGTCAACAAACAGACGTTGGAACAGTTCTTTGCCGATATAGCCTTTGTCTCCGACAAGCTTTCCATACAGGAATTCCACAAACGCCTCATGCTCAAGCGGCTTGCGGTCATCGATGTCTCCAGGTGTAATCATGAAACTGAGCAGCTCTCCTTTCTCGTTACAGATAAGGTGGAGCTTGAATCCAAAGAACCATCCCATGGAGCATTTGCCTCTTTGCGCAATACCCTTGAAGGTCTTGTGGATGTGGATGCGCTGGTTCTTGCAGACCCTCAGCGGCGTGCTGTCCACAAAGCTGATACCAGTACATTTGCCTAGCAACACCTTCTTAATGAACAGGGCAAGGGGAATGGCTACCTCTTTCTCCAGCTCCACAAAACGGTTGTAGGAAACAAGTTCTGGAAACAAGTGACGCAGGTGCTTCGAGACATACTCCAGATAGAAATGCTTCAGGCAGCGATAGCCGGAATTATGGAAGAGGATGATGATGACCATCACCTCAGCCTTGGATAACGTACCATCACGATGATATTTCCTCTTCTTGGGGTCTCTGAGAGTATATTTTTCCATCATTTCATCAAAAAAACGGCAAAAATCATCCGCCATACAGAAAATTTCAGTAACTTTGTCCTCGGTAAACATTAGCGATACTTTTTAGTGTAACTTGTTGTGTAGTGACTACAAATTTACTAAAAATATCGCTAATTTCCTAATAATCAGACAATTATTTTTAAAATCAATTTCGTCGAACTCACGTTATTTATATCCAAATCGACTGGAATGATACAGAAACGGCCAGTTTTAAAAGACAAAATACTGACCGTTCCTCTATAGTCTCTATTTTGATGCCGCATTTGGTGGCAAATCATTAACATCAATTATGCGCCTGTATTAATCATCCAATATCAATTTTGACTGGGATTAATAACAAGATATGTAAGAATACTTTCAAAATCAGGAGCTTCATCTTCCGAATAATACATTATGGAGTTTGTTCCATAACAATCATTGTGTTCCAACGGTTGCAATTCTTCTGAAACATAATTTTTCTGGTAAAGCCAGTCGTATTTCTCGCAAACATCAAATAAAGGTTTCAGATAATCCGTTTGCTTAGTAACGAAATAAACTCCGGCATAATGTTTTTCAAGTTTTGAAGTATCCAATTCTTGAAAGGTTCCCAAAGCAATTTGTATTGCTCCGTTTATATACTCATAACCTGTACTCAATGTTGTTAACGGCCATGCTATGTGATCACCACCAGGACGTGCATTATATTCTATTAGATATACATTGCCATCGATAATCTTTATCTCAGTATGGCATGTAGAATTATTCAACCCTACAGCTGCCAGACCTTCTTTTACTGCAGCTTCTACCTTTTGCCTCATATCGTCAGATAGTTCAGCTGGCTGCCTATGTCCCAATTCAACACAATGAGGAGGTCCTGAACTGATTTTTTCCGTCACTTGTACAACATAATGCTTTCCTTTATACGAAAGACTTTCTACAGAATACTCTTTTCCTCCATCAAGATACTCTTCAATGATAACAGGGTTAACGCCAGACTTTTCTTTTGCATAAATAAAAGCGTCTTGTAATTCTGATTTGTCATTAACTACAGTGATTCCCTGTTTGCCCCCTTTTGAAGTAGGTTTGACTATAATAGGGAATTGCATTGAGAGATTTCCCAATTCCTCGTCTGTGCTGATTTCCGCAAACGCAGGTTGATTTAATAGCTTAAGGCTTTTACAAGCTGTTCTGTTACGATATTTATCTGTAATAACTCTTGCTATTTCGTATGGCAATCCTGGTGTTCCAAGCTCTTTTGCCACATACGCTGCTATCTCAACAGTCAACTCTGTCGTAGCCAAAACTCCCTGAATGTTTTCCTTTTTACATATTTCTACAATCTCATCTTTCTCAAAGATGGAAATATTGTGAAAAACATCAAAAGCCTCATGAATAAAGTCTGGTTCTACATTGGAGAAACAGTGTGTTTCCAAACCCATATTGTGAGCATGGTTTCCTATAATCCATGCCATCCTACCAGATCCTATGACTGCAAGTTTCTTCATCTACTCAATCTGTTATTACTTTAATAATCTTTTCCATATCTTCCTCGTCATATCTTTGATCACAGGGAATTGCGAGTAAGTGGTCAAACATATATTCAATAGAAGAATTAATTAGGATTTCTTTAGTGCTGACAGGCCAAAGAACCGGAGCATAAATATGTTGTAGTGCCAATTTCTTTTGAAGCACAGGGCGATCATCTATGTAAATAGGGAAATAAAGAGGCGCTGTGGTTACTCTCGACAATTCCTCACAAACGAGGTTGCACTTCGAGCAATTCTTTAGTCCTTGATAAAGCTTCTTGTAATTAGTTATTCTTTGTGAATTATTGATTTTTAAATCCTCAATAGCCAACATCGCTTTTGAAAAAGGTGCCATTTCATGTGGCGTAATTTCGCCAGCTATTCCTTTTACTGCATCCTTGTTAAGTCTTATCGAAATTTGCTTAATTGTCTCGTCTGAATGAAGGAAATACTCACCCCTGAGATACATTGCATCAGTTTGTTTTTGAACGAACTCTTCGTTTACTCCGGTTACCTTATTTTGAAAAAAGTTCCCATTATTATAATCTTCTAGAAAAGCTCCATCAGGACAGCAGAACCACTTTCTATAGCTCCCCACATAATAATCTATAAAAGGAAGTCGCTCGTCTGAGAAAATGCACTGTGTATTATCAACTACTATAATAGAACCTCTTTCTTTTATCTGTTTTAAAGCCGCTTGTTCATCAGAGTTGAAATCCATTCCGTAATAGGGATGCGCTATCACAATAACAGGATTAACCTGGTTTGATAATCTCAACAATGATTGGATATCAATCAGTAGATTGTTCTCAATGGGATAATAATAAATCTGCCAACCTAACTGTTGAAAAGGATCTATTACAGTCTGGCATGTATAAGCAGGCATCAATACTCGCTTTGATGTGCTATTATACGATACTGCTATATCATACAATGCTTCTCTACACAATGAATACAATACTTGCTTATCATACTTGGGTGACAAGCAATATGAAGAATTTGCTTTATCTATATGATAGTCATATATCGGGAAAATACTGCCTATATCTTTCATAAAAAATCTTTCTAATGCACAACAACTTTAAGCCATGCCTGATTAGCAAGTGCCTCATCCATCTGCTGGCGGTTTTCAAAATGTAAGAACAATGTGCCAATAGCATTGTTAGCCCCCTTGAATGTCTCTACATGTTCATCTGCTTTAACTCGAATCTCAGCTTCAATAACATGGTCCTTCTTGAACTGTTCGTCAATTATCGCCTCATCAAATGCACCATCTTGGTTGGAATGAACAATATAGTTCACATAAACGCCATTATACTGCGGCATCGTGATACCCTCAACGTTCTCACCTACTGCTTTACAGACTTCTGCCTCAATGAGATCAATGCCTGTACCCAATCGCTGAAGTTCCGCGATGCGGTTACCACCTGCACGAGGCGACACCTCCATAATATAAGGCTTGCCATTCTTGCAAACACGACTCTCTATATTATAAAGGCCAGTACCACAATTCAGCAGTTTCAACAGTCGTTGTATCTCGCTGGTCAGATAATCCTGATGCTCTTGCGGCATGGATGCAGGCCATATCTCTATGGCAGGTGTATAAGGATTCTCTGCATTCTTATCAAACAACTGGTCAGAATAGTCTGCATATACCAGTTCACCATTAACAGAGAAACAATCAGCACTCGATTGATAACCTTGCAGCTCCAAGAAATCTTCTACAATGAAATGACCATTATGCGACTCATCCAGTGCGTGTGCAATAGACGCTTCCAAATCCTTAGGGTCATCCACACGTGTCACGCCCTTGCTACCTGCACTATCCACAGGTTTTACAATAACTGGCCAGTTGAAGAAGTCCACATCCTTCAGTGCATCCTCTGCTTTAGTGTATCCCTTTGCATTAGGCACATTGAAGCCATGCTCAGTCAAGAACCGACGGAACTTAGACTTATCCTGCATGATGCATGCTGACTCATAGCTACAGGTGAACGGAAGATGCATCTTTTCTGCCACATAAGAGGCAGCTACTACACCAGGATCTACAGCATAAGACAGGATACCATCTATCTTCAGTTCTTTCGCTAGCGCCAGAACCTTGTCCTTGTCCTTCTCCAAAATGCTCACATTATGGTATTCATCAGAATACTTATGGGCAATGTTATTCGGAAGATAATCAACCGTAATAACATGGTAACCGTGTTTATGAGCAGCCTCTATTGCTGGCAACAAATAGCGGATGCCACCAAGAAGCATCAATTTCTTTTGCATGGTCTTATTTAACGACTAATTCAAGAACTCTGTTAATGTCTTCTTCACTCAGCTCGTGATGCATCGGTAAGCAAATAACTTCATTTGCTGTCTTGGTTGCAACAGGCAGGTTTTCAGGAGTTGCACTCGGCAGCCCACGATAAGTACTGAACGTACTAATTAATGGATAGAAGTAACGACGACCCAACACATTGGCATCGCGCATCTCAAAGTAAAGTTGGTCGCGTGTCTTACCATACTCTTCTGCATTGATAAAAATTGGGAAGTAGCTATAGTTATGACGTACACCCGGCATATCATCAAAGAAGCGGATACCTGGGACGTTTCGCAATGCGTCACGATACTTATTCGCAACCTTCTGACGGTTGGCAATAGCCTGGTCGACCTGCTTCAAGTTTAAGAGTCCGTAAGCTGCTCGAACTTCATCCACCTTGCTATTAATACCTGGAGCCACCACTTCTGTCTCTCCTGCAAAGCCAAAGTTCTTCAGACGATCTATTCTTTTCTTAGTGACCTCGTCATGCGTCACCAGAGCGCCACCCTCAAGTGTGTTATAAACTTTAGTAGCATGGAAACTCAGGGTGCTCATATCTCCACGGTTGAGTACACTTTCTCCATTCACTTCTACACCAAAAGCATGGGCTGCATCATAGATTACCTTCAAGCCATATTTATCAGCAATCTCCTGTATGGCATCCATATTGACAGGCTTGCCATAACAGTGTACCGGCATGATAGCAGTGGTCTTAGGAGTGATGGCTGCTTCAATCTTTTCGGGATCTATACCACATGTTTCTTCCTCTATATCCACGAATACTGGGCGACATCCATTCCACCAAATGCTATGAGTTGTAGCCACAAAGCTATAGGGAGTGGTAATGACTTCTCCTGTAATACGGAGAGCCTGTAAAGCTGTGAGTAACGGTAGCGTTCCATTGGTAAACAGACTGATATGCGGCACTTTTAAATACTCTGCAAGAGCATTCTCTAACTGCTGATGGAAATCTCCATTATTAGTAATCCATTTACTAGCCCAAATTTCTTTGAGCATTTCATTAAACTCACCGAGGTCAGGCAGCAACGGCGAGGTGACGGTAATTTGTTTCTCAGACATATCTTTTGCTCTATTGTTCAATTCCCTCATTTATCAGACCATAAAAACATCTCCTTACTAAAATCAGGCGCAGGATATCTTGAAAAGTCAAACAAATACTCAGGTAATGCTTCTTCGATTTTTTTGACATCTTCAGCAAAATTAGGATATCTTATAAACACTTGTGTATTTGCTATAGATTTCGATGGATCAAATATACTCTTCGGATGAGTATTTTCTGGCAGATCAAGGAATTGCCGGATTTGTGCTGTCGTTTTATCATACTCATACACCAATTCTTCGAACTGTACTTTTAACACACGAGGATGGTTCTCACTGTATGGCTGGTCTTTACGAAGGGCTTTATAATAAGTAATAAAATCATCTACGGTTTCTATTGGGAAAAAGCGCCATTGCCCCATTAATTTTGTTTTACCGGATACATATAAATCGCGAGGATCTCTGTCTACAACGATGGCATATGGGTCTTTTATAAAAGGAAAGCATGCTTGAGGGTTATTTGTACCAAAAGGTTGATCTAATGCTACAATTTCTTCTTGGTTAACACCCATTCCTTTAAGTAACTCGTCTATATGTTGCTGAGCTGCCTCATAGAAATTATCTGGTCGAACTGAAAAACGGACCTCTTTTAGCGGCCAACATTGAGCACGGTGACCAGTCTTACGTTCCATCCTTGGTATTACAACCTTCATCATAAAATGATGTAGGAAGTATATGGATCTGTAACTAAAATTTTTATAACCCCAATACCACTTGACCATTGTTATACTATCAACAAACTGTTGGGCCGATTGTGTAAACAATTCCGATGGGAGACCACGGCTTTGATAAAAAGATTTCCATTTATCAACCATATCAAGAAACCGCTTGATTGCACTTATAGAATCACTTGTCCTGCTATATGGGTGCATCAGTGCCCGCTCTAAATATAGCAAACCATCTAATGCAGTCAAATAAGTAAATTCCAAGTCACCCTTAACAGTAACTTTATCGAACTCTTTTAGATAATCAAGAACAGCACCTGATCCTGTTTCTCCAAAACCATTAACCCCAATAAACATGTTAGTATTATTTTAAAATTATATTGTACAATTGATATATTACATCGGAATCCAATTTAATGGGATTATTTTTCAATCTCACAGGATTGACCGAGGTGGAAAGGACTTTCAAATCCTCTTCTCGATTTACCGAAACAGGATTGTTCAAATCCATATCTTTCATAATCTCACGGAAAGATCTGATGGCATCTGCAGGGTCTGCACAACCCATCGCCGTGGATATTTCAGCAAATATACCTATAAGATACTTCCGACCTCTCTTATCAATACATTTGTCTATATTGCTAAGCATATACTCCCAAATCTCAGGAAGCCCAACAGCAACAGCATGACCATGGGGTAGTTTATAGAGTGAAGTTATTTTATAACTAAATGCATGTGCCGCTGTGGTCTGAGTTATATTTATAGCCCTGCCTCCATAGTTCGCAGCCAGCATTATTTGTGCTGAAGCCTCTTCGTCATTCTCAAAGATATATTTTCTCCAGTTTGCCATAATGAGTTCAACTGTTTTACGGCTATACTCATAGCTCTCTTCTGTAGAATTGACAGACCACCAAGACTCTATGCCCTGACACAATGCATCCATCATGGTGCATTTCTTCTGATAGAGCGGCAATGTCTTCAATACTGAAGGTTCCAGTATCGCATAATCCGGAAGCACGCCATCATTGGTAACAGTTTGCTTGGCTCCTTCATAATACATCACAGCATTATGAGTGGACTCACTACCAGTACCAGCTGTAGTGGGTAAAGCAATAAACGGAATCTTTGTTCCATCGATTAGTAATCTCTGTAATACCAGAGGCGGAATGATAGCTGCATTACCCTCTTCAGCCAGCACGGCCAGTTTAATACACTTTGCCACATCAATGGCACTGCCGCCTCCCACTGCGAGAATAGTATCACAATGGGAGGATTTTAGCAGTTCTATACCGTTACACACTTGTTCGTAGAGAGGATTTGGTGTAAAGTCAGAAAACTTCACCTTCTCTTCTACTGGCAATGCCTCAATCGCATCCTTAATATTCAAGAAAGGATAGGAAGAGTCTATTACCAGGAATAATTTCTTGCAACCCACCTCTTTCAGTATAGCAGGCAGGTTTGCTATTCCGTTTATTATCTTTTGCATACTTGAAAATGGTTATGGATTATTGGTTATGGGTTATTGAGATTATTCAACGGTCTGTTTCTATAACCTCTCACCACTAACCTCTAACCCTTAAGAAAATCCATCAGGGCTTCTTTATTTTGAATTGGAGTTGTGGTCGGGCGACCAAGGTCTTTACGGTTGCCCTTTTTAACCTTAACCTCAAGCAGAACCGGTCCGTGAAGAGTTTTCACAACCTTTAATGCATCAACCAAATCTTCTTTGCTACCCACAGTGAATGCATTGGGATAACCCACTGACTTTGCCACAGCAGGCAGGTCAATCTTCAAACCAACTGTTGGCTGACCACCTACAGAATCATGAGCACCATTGTTGAATACCACATGTACATAGTTCTTAGGAGCCTTGTTGGCTACAATAGCCATTGACCCCATGTGCATAATGGCAGCACCATCACCATCAAAACACCAAACAGTACGGTCATTCTTTGCCATAGCAATACCCAAAGCAATCTGAGAGGCGTGACCCATAGAGCCAACAGTCAGAAAATCTCTTTCATGTCCTTGGTTCATTGCTGCACGATACTCAAAGAGTTCACGGCTAATCATACCGGTGGTGCTGACAATGCAATCCTTTTCTCCAAGAGCAGCTGCAACAGTCTGGATAGCCTCTTCACGTGACATCGTGAGATCGTTCTTCTCTACGTTCTGGAGCTTGTAATCTTCGAAGGTATCTTTCTCAATCACCAGAGCGTAAACATCCTTGTTTTTAAGGGCTGCAACAGCTTTGGCAATCTGCTTCTCTGCCTTGTCTTCTTCTTTACTCAGCACATCAAAGTTGATACACATGGTGTTCAGCAAGCCTGTAGTAACCTTCCCTTGCTTAACGTGTTGGGGTTCATCGTGTACACCAGGGCGGCCACGCCAACCAATAAGCAGCAATACTGGAATGTTATACACCTCAGGATCTGTAAGTGAAGCCAGCGGGTTAATGATATTACCCTCACCACTGTTCTGCATATACACACAAGCAGGCTGACCTGTTGCCAGATAATGACCGGCAGCAAGGCCTACTGCTGCACCTTCGTTGGCAGCAATGATGTTGTGTTGTGCATCAAAATGGTCTGTGATGTAAGCACAGATATTCTTCAGCAGACTGTCAGGAACTCCTGCAAAACAGTCAATGCCGTTTTCTCTCAGTTTCTCTATAAAGAATTCAGGTCTAATCATATTTGTATCCTTTCTATTATTGTTCGGGAATGAGAGTGATAATCTCCTTAATGCTCATGCACTTGTCATCGCACTCCTTAGCACGGTGATTCTCCAGAATGGTACGGGCAGCATCCTGCATAGCCGGGAAGCCGGTGCGAGTGAGTTGGTTGGCATAGATAACCACATTCACTCCCCTATCTTTGAACTCCTGTTCGGTAACAGTATTGAAGGAGGTAGGCACAACCACAACGGGAGTAGTGCTGTTCTTCTCACGGAACTTCTGTACGAACTCAAAAATTTCAGCAGGATCTTTCTTGCGGCTGTGAATCATGATGGCATCAGCACCAGCCTCACTGAAAGCAAAGGCGCGTTCCAGTGCGTCTTCCATACCCTGTTCCAGAATCAGAGACTCAATGCGGGCACAGATCATAAACTCTTTGGTCTTCTGAGCCTTCTTTCCGGCACGAATCTTCTCGCAGAAGTCAGGAATTGCTGCCTGAGTCTGCTTCACCTCAGTACCGAAGAGACTGTTCTTCTTCAGACCTGTCTTGTCTTCAATGATAACCATGCTCACACCCATACGCTCCAGAGAACGAACGGTATAAACAAAGTGTTCCGTCAGACCACCGGTATCACCATCAAAGATGATGGGCTTGGTAGTTACTTCCATAATGTCATCAATGGTACGGAAGCGGCTGGTCATATCCACCAATTCAATGTCGGGTTTACCCTTAGCCGTAGAGTCGCAAAGAGAGCTTACCCACATTGCATCAAACTGATAAGTCTTGCCATCCTGGAGCACCTTGGTATTCTCTACAATCAGACCGGTGATACCGCTGTGGGCTTCCATAGCTGTTACAAGTCCCTTCATATTGATGAGCTTGCGCAAACGGCCACGACGGACATCAGGCATACTGGCTTCTGCACGGTGGTTGGCATCCAGTTCCTTGTACATAGGATTGTTGCTGTAAGGATACTCCACCAGCTTGCCACCATACTCTGCGAGAATCTCACATACCTCCTGACGGATAGGCTTCTGAAAACCTTCGCACCAGTCATTGCCATGAACCACATAGTCAGGATGCAGGGCTTCAAGGTTCTCTTTATAAGAGAGTGTCTTCTGCTCCACTACACGCTCCACACCAGCCAGGTTCTCAAAGAGGGCTTTGCGCTCCTCGTAAGGAATCAATGGATAGCGCTTGAAGCTGGCGATGGCTTCATCAGAGAGAACACCAACAATCAAGCGGCCAAGACGACGAGCTTTGTTGATGATGGCCATGTGACCACTGTGGATGTACTCAGTTGAGAAGCACATATAAACAGTGCGCTCATTGATTTCAGCCACCTTCTTGCTGACCACTTCAAGGTCTTCAGGTGTGTCAATCTCTGCACAGAGCATGTTCTTCACATCGCATGGATAGATCTCGCACTGGTCGGACACCTCGTTGAAGGCATTCTCTGCATACACTTTGCGGTTGTCACTTTCGCAAAACTTCTCAATGTTCTGGAGCCATACCAGCCAGTCCTCTTTCAAGATTTTGTAGAGAGGCTGGGCAGCCATAGCGTTGTCAAAGAACTCAATGCCCACTTTCTCGATGCGGCCATCTTTGATAACAGCCTTGAAATCCTTCTCAGGGAGAGGCAAAGTGCTGCTAACCACCATGCTGCTGTTGGGGTTGTCAATCACGGCCTCCATTACGCGGCTCTCAAAGACCAAATCACCATGCATCAGGATAATGTCGTTATCCTTCAGTGCATCTTTTGCACAGTAGATACTATAGATGTAGTTGGTTTTGTCGTAGAGGGGATTGTTTACGAAGGTGTACTTCAAGGGGAGGTGAAGAGCCTCACAGTAGTCTACCAAGACCTTATCGTAGTAGCCTGTAGTCATTACTACTTCCTCGACTCCGAAACTCACTAACTGTCGCAATTGTCGGCTGAGAATCGTATTTTTGTAAGAAATTTCAGTCATGCATTTGGGGTGTTCCGTGGTAATAACACCCATACGCGACCCTAATCCACTGTTTAGAATTAATGCTTTCATTACTATGTATTTTCTTATATTTCAATATTCAAAGTCCTTTAGGGAAATGATTATTTCCCCTTGTACATGTCCGCATAATACTTCAAGTAGTCACCAGAAGTGACATTATCCATCCACTCTTGGTTATCAAGATACCACTTAACGGTTTTCTCTATACCTTCTTCAAACTGAAGGCTGGGTTCCCATCCAAGTTCGCGTTGGAGCTTAGAAGAGTCTATAGCATAGCGGAGATCGTGTCCAGCACGATCGGTTACATATGTAATTAAGTCCATATCAGCTCCTTCGCGTCTGCCAAGGAGCCGGTCAACCGTATTGATGAGCACCTTGATGATGTCAATATTCTTCCACTCATTGAAACCGCCTATGTTATAGGTATCAGCTATCTTACCCTCATGGAAAATCAAGTCAATAGCTCTTGCATGATCCTCTACATAGAGCCAATCGCGTACATTCTCACCCTTACCGTATACCGGCAGCGGCTTGCGGTGGCGGATATTGTTAATAAACAGTGGGATGAGTTTCTCCGGGAATTGATATGGGCCGTAGTTGTTCGAGCAGTTGGTAACGACTACAGGCATTCCATACGTATCATGGTATGCACGGACGAAATGGTCTGATGAAGCCTTCGCTGCACTATAGGGCGAGTGAGGATTATACTTCGTGGTCTCCAAGAAGAACTTATCACCATAAGCAAGATGATGCTCAGCACTACTTGCAGTCGTAGTGAACGGAGGTTCAATTCCCTCTGGGTGTGTCAACTCCAAAGCTCCATACACCTCATCGGTACTGATGTGGTAAAAGCGCTTGCCATTATAGCGCTCAGGTAATGATTCCCAATACAATTTTGCTGCCTGGAGCAAAGACAGTGTTCCCATCACATTGGTCTTGGCGAATGTGAATGGATCCTTGATTGAGCGGTCTACATGACTCTCAGCTGCCAGATGAATAATTCCATCTACCTTTTCTTCCTGCATCAGTTTGAGAACGCCCTCAAAATCGCAAATATCCATCTTTACAAACTTATAGTTAGGTTTATCCTCTATGTCCTTCAAGTTTGCAAGATTTCCTGCATAAGTCAATTTATCCAGATTGATAATATGATAATCAGGATATTTGTTCACGAATAGGCGCACTACATGGCTTCCAATAAAGCCTGCACCACCAGTAATAACAATACTTCGTTTCATGAATTATACGTGTTGTAAGGTGTTTGAATTAATCTCCTCCTTCATCTCATCAATTACCTTCAATAGGTACTGGCCATACTGATTCTTGAGCATAGGTTTAGCCAACTCTCTCATCTTTTCCTCACTAATCCAACCATTACGATAGGCTATACCTTCCAAACAAGCGACCTTTAGACCCTGGCGTTTCTCAATAACCTCAACAAAGGTGGAAGCTTCTGCCAAACTATCATGAGTTCCCGTATCCAACCAAGCAAAACCTCGACCAAACACCTTTACCAGTAATTCACCATCCTTCAAGAATTCTTGGTTTACTGTAGTAATCTCCAACTCGCCTCGAGCAGAGGGTTTAATATGCTTGGCTACATCAACCACTTTATTTGGATAGAAGTATAAGCCTACCACAGCATAATTGCTCTTAGGTTCCTCCGGTTTTTCCTCAATGCTTAAGCAGTTGCCTTGTTTATCAAACTCAGCAACGCCATAACGCTCTGGGTCTGAAACCCAATAGCCAAACACCGATGCCTTACCATTTTTATCTGCATCTTCGACTGCCTTACGAAGTAAAGCTGTAAAACCTGCGCCATAAAAGATGTTATCACCTAAAACGAGGCAAACACTATCATTACCTATGAACTTTTCACCAATAATGAATGCCTGAGCAAGTCCATCAGGGCTTGGTTGCTCAGCGTATTCAAAGTGCACTCCATAGTCTGAGCCATCGCCTAAAAGACGCTTGAATCCAGGAAGGTCATAAGGAGTAGAAATAATCAATATATCCCTGATGCCTGCGAGCATCAGTGCAGAAATTGGATAATACACCATCGGTTTATCATAAATCGGGAGCAACTGCTTGCTCACACCCTTTGTTATAGGGTAAAGGCGGGTTCCACTACCGCCTGCTAACACGATACCCTTCATGTTTAAACTTTGTTTTAACATGCATCATCGGCTGCACCTCAGCAATAAGCAAGCTTGCTGCATTCGGTTTGCACGATAATTCATAGTGTTTATTTATATAGGTTTACTTTAATGTCAAATGGGCTATCAAAGTCCCCCAACTTTGGATGTTTAGTATCCTTCTCGGAGAGAATAGCCTTGTCTGTAATACGCCAATCTATACCAAGAGAATCATCAAGAATACTTATGCCACCGTCTGCTTCTGGGTGGTAGAATTCATCACACTTATACTGAAACACAGCTGTCTCAGAGAGGACTGCAAAACCATGGGCAAAGCCCTTTGAAATGAAAAACTGACGATGATTTTCCTCTGTCAGCTCTACCGCTACATGCTTTCCATAAGTGGGACTACCCTTGCGAATATCAACAGCCACATCAAGGACTGCTCCTTTGACACAGCGAACAATTTTACTCTGAGTATAGGGTGGACGCTGGAAATGAAGTCCACGCATCACTCCATAACTTGACATACTTTCGTTATCCTGAACAAAGATTACTTTATGCCCTAAGATAGGTGCAACCTTCTCATCGAACTCTCGTTGTGAAAAGCTCTCAAAGAAATATCCACGCTTATCTCCAAAAACTTTGGGCTCTATAATTAGTAATCCTTCAATTGGTGTTTTAATAACTTCCATATTTTATGCTTTCATTAAATTCTTCATGCATATCTTTAGTGAGTCAGTCCAATAAGGGACTTTAATGCCAAAGGTTACCTTCACCTTGGTCTTATCCAGTACTGAAAATGCCGGGCGTTTGACTGGCGAGGGAAACTCATCAGAATGACATGGTTGGATATCACACTCTTTGTTTCCAGCAATCTCAGCTATCATCTTTGTAAAATCAAACCAGGAACAAACGCCCTCGTTTGAGTAATGGTATATGCCTGTATTGCCTTCAAACTTTCGATTCTCAATAATATCATAGATGGCTTTTGCCAAATCGTATGCGTAAGTCGGTGTACCTACTTGATCAAATACCACCTGCAACTGGGGCTTTGTAGCAGTCAGATTCAACATGGTCTTAACGAAGTTCTTACCGAACTCGCTATAAAGCCATGCTGTACGGAAAATGAGATAATCAACTCCGGTATTCTGGATAGCCTCTTCACCATGAAGTTTAGTCAGACCATACACACCTGTAGGTGTTCCTTTCTGGTCTTCTTTACATGGTGTATTGTAAGGGTCACCACCAAATACATAATCAGTACTGATATGAACCAATAGGCCGCCAACTTCTTTTATAGCTATAGCAAGATTCTCGGGAGCCTTCGCATTCAGCAGTTCAACCAATTCATATTTCTCTGGATTTTCTGCACCATCCACATTGGTCCATGCAGCACAGTTCACAATCACTTTCACATCATTGTCTTTCACCATCTTGCGGATGGTATCCAGATTGGTAATATCAAGTATCGTAGTCTCTTGACCTTCCACCTCTACCACATCTGTAAAGATGTAGTGGTCTTTTGATTCCTTGGTGACAATGCGCATTTCGTTGCCCAATTGGCCATTCGCTCCTGTTACAAGTATATTCATTGCTCTTTAGTTTCTTAAAAGGGGGCAGGCCCACTGTTTATTGAACCTTTTTGTCTTATGAGAGACCAGCGGGTTCCCCGCCCCGTTAGATTTCTTATATAATGTCTTGCGACATGACTTCAAATTACTTTTATAAATGCGCTTGGTGAACCAACAAGGTTGCGATGATGATATAATCGTTAGATGTCTGAAGGCTGATGCATGATGTCTGATGTATCTCGCTGCTCACCATATACTCACGCAGGATAGAATTGATTGCCGCCTCGTTGATCGTATCACTGTAACCCAAAGGTTTCAGCCATGCCTTCATCTCCTCTATCGTATGACCATCGCCTTTCAGGATCTCCTCCCTCAACGGCTCCGTCACTTCCTTGATATTCTTGATTTGAGACATCGGATTTGTCATTCGCGATTAAATATTTTCTATTCTCCACATATTGGACAATTCAGCCCTGTCTTTCCATCAGGTTTTCTTGGATGTTTATCGTTTTCAAGAAGCTTTGCTTCGCCCCAAAGATGAAAATCAGTACACTCTTGTTCATAGGCAGCCTTGACATCCTTAGCTCTTGCCCAATCAAACCATAAATCACCACTCCATTCTCCAATATGCTCCTTAAGTCTATCTCTCAAACCCTCGTCCTGACGATGGTCAACACGTCCTACATAAATAATAGTAAATTCACCATCCTTAAGTCTGCCTATTCTGTAATTACCTGGCATAACTCCTTCCGGGACATACTTATCAATTGTATCTTCATCTAACATATAGAACTCCACCTCTGCAGCTTTTCCCGTATAAGGGTACTTCTTCCAACTAATTCTTGTCTTATCCATAATCGTATCACTTAGGTAAATACTAATATGACTTATTTAAGCAAAAACATACCTAGCATAAAATATGCTATAATAACAAAAAGTAATTTAAAGACCCAAAAACACCAAGGAATCGCACTATATATCTCTGGCTCTTGAAGATTTACATCATCTTCCTTTTCTTCTTTATGAATTTCCTTATGTTTGGCGTAATACGGATACCATATAGCTGTCTGAATCACGTATTGGAACAAATCTAATATGAGAACTACAATAAACAATATGAGTGGCCATTTTAGTTCACTCGGTATTGAGCTCATAAATGTGCTTAAGAGTTCATCATTGGTATTAGACTGTTTAAAGATCCAAACAATGCCTATACCAGCATATGCCAAATTACGACTTAGTTCACTGACATTCGTGGAGTAGCGAACATAGTCTTCACGTATTTCTTTTAATGTCATCAGAACTATTTTTTATGGTCCTTGATTTTACTACCAGGTCCAGTTCCCGACTTAGAAGTCTGTTGAGGTCTTCCCTTACAACTACTAGACCTTTTCGAACTTTCCTTCCTAGAAGTATTCGTACTTGTTTTCTTAACTTCTGACATAATTATCAATATTATTACAAGATCGAACTTAAAGAACTCCAAACCGTTGGATTAGTCAATACATTTGCAACAATGTTTGCCGATATATCAATACCAAACTCCTTCAGTTTCTCAACAATACTCTTATGTGCCTCTTTCGGGTTTTCTGCATTTTCGGCAATTGCAAGTATTTCTTTACGTTGCCTGCCATTCAGTTCATCTTTTATCGCATCAAGAAAAATCTCGATTACGATGTTCTGTTCTTGATTCTGTGTTTGACTCTGCGTATTGTTTATCGTAATGTCTCCAGAAACAGCCTTAGATGCTGGCTGAGGAAGTCCAATTGTTTGCACCTCCTCTATCACCGAATCTATCAACGTAGTCGTATCCTCTGCTATTTCCTTTGTACTGCAACGGGGTTGCATTGGGACGTAGTCTTTCTTGGTCCTTTGCAACAACCCTGCATATTGGCTCAATATAATAGCTTGCTTGACAAACGTACTTTCACTGTTATAATAACGTTCAAGTATGCTTTGAATGCTTTTTAAAACGTTAGCAAGTATATCTCTATCATCTTTTACTGCTGCTTTTTTCTGTTCAAGCAATGCAATAAAGCTTTCATTTCTATTTTCCATGTCAACACTGTTAATCAGTTAAATAGTCAAGAGCACGGCTCCTGTCATTATATCGTCGTTTTAGTTAAATAGTGTTTTCGAATATTTATTTTTGTTTTCGGCAAAATTCCCATCACTTTCGCCTCGCCTCAAATTTTATCTTGATACCTTCCGACCCGATTTTTCCGATTTCCGCTCCAAGTCACCAATCACTTATCTTTCAATCTCCGCTCAGAGCCGCCTCTTTCTTAACATTTGTTTACCATTCCGTATAAAACTTTCTTAAAGCTATTGCCCATTTGCCCAAAAAGTACTACCTTTGTGTAGAAATGAGCTGGAAAGGCTTAATTTCCCGGATGTCTGATGAATGTCTGATAACTCTGGAAACGGTGTTTCTGTTTTACATTGACTGTCAGGCTGTTATGCGGAAGTTCACATTAGCTGGGAAAACTCTTTTCATGAACATAGAAAGCATGGTTCTCGTAATGTATCATTTTGACTTTGGTCTGGTCTTTCGACATAAACACATACACATCACCATTCAATGGATCCCTATTGTATTTTACACGTATCATGTCAGAGATTCTACGGGCTTTGCATCGCATGTCATGAAAGTGAGGCAGAAAATAGAAATTATGAAGACCGGTTATACTCAACATAAGCCCTCCAATTTCCCTACCAGATTTACCAGCTCCTGGTAGCTTAAGCCCTTCTTCTGTATCTGAAGACCATCACAAGTACGGATGAAAACATGAATACCGCCTTTCTTTAACTGAAGATCCGGATTGGCTTCTCCATCTGATGGCTCTACTGTCACCTGAGTTTCTGATACCGGAGCATCTTCTATTTCCAAGGGCACGATGGCCTTGTGCATCTTGTAGTACCATTTATTGAACTCTCTGTAATTGACTCCTCGACTTACGCAGAAAGCATTGATCGAGACTCCTTTAGGGGCTGCTTCTGTCTTGTACAGGAACCAAAGCTTCTCAAATTCACTGTTACTTATCATACCTTTTATACTGTAATTTGGTTTAACAGCGCAAAGGTACAACCTTTTCTTCAAATTACTATGTCACACTTTTGGACGCTTACGGATTTCAAGAGGTAACTTCGTTGACTTTTCTCACACTCGGAATAGTGAGCAAGCTTCCTCTCCTCTCGCATACTCGCAAAGTTCGTGGTTGACGGGGCATTTAATCTTTCTTAGGATTTTCTTTGCGCACCCGCTTAACGGTGTGCTTAATCTTACCAATGAAGAAGTTGATCTCCAGCGATGACTCAGTCTCCTGCGTCTGAAGATCGGGCATCACAATGTCGGATAGCACCTCACCGAAATGCTGCATCTTGGTCCAACTCAAGAAGTTCCCTTTTTAACTCCCGAACCTTGACAAAGGTCTCTATAATGGCGAAAGTCATGTCACGAGCCTGCTCTCCTTTCAAAATAGTAGCCAGCATATACAGGCCACGCTCGGTGAAAACTTTGGTTGGATTGCGGTTCATTGCTGAAACATTTGTGGTCGAAATTTTCGACCGCAATTCAAGTACCTCGCTCTTGTTCAGCACAAACATATAACTAGCAGGAAACTTATCTGGGTTGTTTTTGACGGCCTCGTTGATACGCTTGGTCTCTACTCCATACAACTCTGCAACGTCTGCATCGGCAATCACTTCTAAATTACGGATGACTGCTATTTTGTCTTTTACCTTTTGGATGTTAATAAACAAATTTAACGTTTGTTCATACTTGTATATGAAATATTCTTAAAGGTATTGCAGGAATGCCCAAATTTTACTAATTTTGTGGTAGAAATGAGCAGTAAAGGCTCAATTTCCCGGATGTCTGATGAATGTCGTAAAGATGTTAGATGGAAGAAGGAAGATGGCTGATGTTTGTCCGCTCTTACTTCTGACATCAGACTTCGCAGAAACCACCTCTGTATCTATCGGTTGTTACGGTTATAGGCCATATATGTTTGGTTGTATTGATTATGTTGGGGTCAAACAGATTCAACCTTTGTTCATCTTGGCAGGGATTATTCGGTCTACTATGACGAAGGATGCTTCAATATGATAGACGTACACCCATTTACGGTTATGAGATACCATCCGGCGTGCCTCGGGGTGTATCTGACGCAGTGTCATTGATGTTGTCTTGCCATAGAGATCAGCATAAAATGCCAACGTCTTTATCTCCTCACGCATATTATTGGCATAGCGAATAGCTCCTTCCACCGTCATCATAGACTTAAGGAACTTGCGCAATTCTGCCATGTCTGCACGAGCTCCATGACTGATTCGAACCTCATAGATTTGCATAATCCTCGCGCACCTTGTCTATCAGTTCATCGAAGTATTCGTCCACAGACATTGTACTGGCCATTATCCTATTTCGGGTGGAAGTGGCATTGAAATTCTGCTTCGTATCTGTTGCTTGATTGGTTACTATCATAATACTGCTTTTATTTTGTGGGCAAAGATACGAAAAAGATTTGAATCTTATCGCACTTTGAACCATTATTTTTCAATTTTTGTATTTTATGCTGCATGCCTGCTCTGCTGTGTCTTGTAACTTTCGTTAACAGTCAAAGTGCAAAATATCTTAATGCTATTGCAGGAATGCCTGAATTTTGCTAATTTTGTAGGGAAAAGGCCAGGAGAGGTCCGATTCCCGGATGTCTGATGAATGTCGTAAAGATGTTAGATGGAAGAAGGAAGATGGAAGATGTAATCAGATGTATGAGGTATGATGTAAGATGTATGATGTTTACTGTTCGCCACCCTTATTCTCATCCAGCTTCTTGCATCGGTGAGTTAACACTTTTACTAATTCTTCGCAGTCCGTAAACAGACTTTGATATTGTACCTCAGTCAAATACTTATTTCTATGAAGCAGTTCAAGCCAGTAAAGACTTTCTCTTGCCTCTTTAAGTGCTATATAACTTTTACTCTTGAAATCTGCCTTACTTATGGCGCTTGTTGCTTCAGCATTGTTGGCTCCGATAGAAGTGCCTGCTCTTAGAAGTTGATTGCACAAATTGGATACCGACTGCAAATAGACAGGAACAGCTTTATTATATACTCGTTTTCCATTTACCATCTTGTAGCCCGGTTTCTTATTAGCCGCCTGCTCTAACAAGTAGTCATTGAGCTTTATTATGCGGTCGCTGAAGGCGAGGCATTTTGACCGATGGTCGACCTCTGTCACAACTCGGCAAAGTTCATGCGAGCATGACTCTGCTCTCGCTGCTCCATCGGTTGGCTTGTATAGCGTCTGAGATTTCACTCATGATATAAGATGGATGATGTTTGATGACTAAGAACTGAAGCCTACTTCTTATTGAATATGAAGTTCAGACCCTGCTTGCAGTAGAAGTCGAATTTACCATCTGACGATATTAGTGGCAAATGCTCGGTTATGGCATGAGCTATGATAAGATGGTCTGAGGTGTCTGTATGCTTGGCTGCAAGATTCCAACGGAGATTGACGAATGTCTGGTAGTGCTCGCGCTGGGGATAGAGGATCTCTACTCCATAGAGGTCACGTACCTCATCAAGCATTTCCTGAGGGGTCTTCCAAGTACGCTGCATGTGCTGATATTTATGCCATGCTGCAACAAGTTCACGTACACTCGCTGCACATATATAAAGCCTATTGCCATAGTCAGAGACTATTGCTTCAACATCATCGCTCATCTCACCTGTCTTATTGAGCATATAGAGCATGATGCAGGTATCGAGCAGGTATCGCATGGACTACAGGTTCGTAAATTCTGCAACCATCTTGTGGAACTCCACCTCCTCTTCGGGAGTAAGCGGAGTCCATCCGTGCTTGATCTTATAATCATAAGCATCCTGAAGCCTGGAAAGCCTGCTGGGAGTGCCCGTGTTCTGATTTGTAACCGTTGTCATCATAAGCTTATTATATTTACGCGGTGCAAAGATACGAAAAAGATTTGAATCTTGCCGTACTTTGAACCATTATTTTTCAATTTTTGTATATTACTTGTCTTGTCTGCCCTGCAGTACACTTTAACTTTCACTAACAGTCTAAGTGCAATTTTTCTTAATGCTATTGCAAGAATGCCTGATTTTTGCTAATTTTGTGGGGATTAGCAACGGATTTGCTTGGCGATGGAGAGGAAGCGGCGGAGGGACAGCGAGCAGTCGGGATGGCTTTGGCGCCAGAGCTTGACTTGTTTACGAAGCCGAGGATCGTGGTTCACGATGAAGAGTGAGAGGGTGAGATAGCAGGCGAGCTCAGAGGTGAGAGGTGAGAGGTCATAACTCAGAGGTGAGAGGTGAGAGGTCAGAGGTGAGAGATCATAACTCAGAGGTGAGAGGTGAGAGGTCAGAGGTGAGAGGGCTGATGGCTGAGAGCTTCCGAGTTCAGACATCAAGAGTGTTTCCACTTCTTCAGTACGTCTCTGAACCTCTTTTTTGTCGTTGAGGAGGTAGACGCAGATGAGCATGAGGGCGGCAAACTTCTTGCGGTTGTCATCGTTGTCCTCGAAGACTATGTCCGCATACTGATAGAGGAACTTCAGGCGCTTCTGGTCTTCCTTGTTTAACGCTTGGGAGCCCTTCTTGCCATGGAGATGGCAGAGGAGCTCGATGAGCTCGTCCTCGAAATGGCCTATGACAGGATCCTGCAACAGCTGCTGGGCATCCTGCGTCTTCAGGCGCACATCGGAAATGCTGATGCCGGGAACGGCAATGCGCATCTTGTCCTGGAACATGGAGAATACCACCGTCAGAAGCACCTGACCGTCACGCTCGCGAATCTCCTGGACCTGACCATCGCTACCCTCCATGGGTCCGCTGATAATGGTCACCAGGTCACCCTCGCGCACCTCGTCGGAGGGTTCACCATTGACAATCTGGAAGTCATAGCGCTTGATGACGGTCTTGAAGCGCTCCATCTCCGCATTGCTAATCTCGATGGGAACACCATTCTCGTCACGATAGGCATACAGGCGGTTGCGTAACGACTTATGCCAAGGGGCATCGAGAATCTGAAGCACGACTTCCTTGGGTTTGCGGAGGAAGATATAGTGGTGGAGGTCATTACGCAACGCATGCTCATCGAGCATGGCATCGTACGACTTGTATTCATCGTCGACCGTGGACTGTCTTTCCGTGGGACGCGTCTTCAGGTCGGCAAAAGGGATGAAATACTCGTAAGGGGGTAGCGGGTAGGTGCTGTCCCCGTCAGGGGTATGTACCTGTCGCTTGCCACTGAATATCTCGCCTATCAAGTCAGCATCCGGATGGCGCAGAATGCACCACCGCTTCTGGTCGCTGACCACTGTTGATTCATTTTTTCTATCTTCCATTGTCATTCTTACTTAAGTTTCGCATGTTTCACAAGCTCACTTTCTAGAGGTGAGTGGTGAGAGGTGAGAGGTAAGAGAATTGTCTCTGAGTTTACGAAAGTTGAGACGTTTATACAGCTTCGCTTTGCCCGCGCGAGCAATGCTCGTTTGGACTGGTTATTTTTCGGGAGCAGCATAACTGCATCCCTACCGTCGGTCCATCCCACCATCGCGTAATCCCTTGTCAGTCTTAGAGTTAGACCTTCAGTACAGCGGCGGACTTCCCTGTCCTTGATACGTGCACGATGCCACTTGTCACGACAAGTGCACAATATCGTTTGCAAAGGTACAAATAATTTTCGAATAAACATTAAAGAAAACAAAGATTTTTTCTATTATTTTTAAGAACACGGATTGAACGGATTAAACGGATATTTTCTTTTGAACACGAATTGATCGAATCTAACGAATTTTTTTTGTCACACAGATGTCACAGATTACACAGATATATTTTGAAATCAATTCTTACTAATAACAGACATTAGTCTGCTTTGTTCTCGAACAAAGGTTGGTTTTATTTGGAAGAACTTCTGCAAGCGAGCTTGCGAGATTCTTCAAAATAAAATCAACATATTATCAGTAAGAATTCTACCGCTTTTTTATTCGTTCAATTCGAGAGATTCTCTGACCAAGGTACAGAGTGTGGCGCTGCAATCGTGTTCCAAAAGAATTAACGAGAAATTAATGGCAAATTAATGGCAATTAATGTTGAAAAGTAAAATAAACGTGGCGTTACGCGATAGAAAAAGAACAAAAAAAAATGGTCCTTATTTAAAAGGACCAAATTTTTTTAGCTTAATTTGTGGATGACTAAGCCGCTGCGGAGCTTGGGCTCGAACCAGGTGGCCTTCGGAGGCATGATCTTCCCGCTGTCCGCGATATCCATGATCTGCTGCATCGTCACAGGATACAACGCCAGTGCAGCGCGCATTTCCCCAGAATCCACACGACGCTTCAGCTCGCCTAATCCGCGTAATCCTCCTACGAAGTCAATGCGCTTCGATGAACGCAGGTCACCGATGTTCAGGATCTCATCCAGAATCAGCCTGCTGGAGATATCCACATCCAGCACCCCGATAGGATCCGTATTATCATACGTTCCCTCCTTGGCCTTCAGACTATACCAGTGCTGGTCCAGATACAGCGAGAACTCATGCAACTGCTGTGGCTTATAGATATCCGTGCCTTTGTCCTCTACCGTGAAATTCTTGCGCAGGGCAGCGAGGAACTCCTCCGAGGTCAGCCCGTTCAGGTCCTTCACCACACGGTTATAGTCCAGGATGGTCAACTGCGAAGCCTGGAAACAAACGGCCATAAAGTAGTTATACTCCTCATCGCCACGGTGGTTGGGGTTCTGCTTTTGTTTCTCAGCTCCCACCAGTGCTGCAGCGGCACTACGGTGGTGACCGTCAGCAATATACAGTGATGGCATCTTGGCAAATTCTGCCGTGATGGTCTGCATGTCCTCGTCATTGTCTATCACCCAGAACTGATGACGGAAACCGTCTATCGGGGCAATGAAGTCATATTCCGGCTTGGTGGCAGCATAGCGCATGATGAGCTTGTCCAGCACCTGATTGTCGGGATAGGCAAAGAATACCGGTTCGATATTCGCATTATTCACGCGCACATGCTTCATGCGGTCCTCTTCCTTGTCGCGACGCGTCAGCTCGTGCTTCTTGATATTCCCCTTCTGGTAGTCATCGGTATGGGCACACACCACCAGACCATACTGTGTCTTCCCGGTCATGGTCTGTGCATATATATAATAATGTTCGCGCGCGTCCTGTACCAGCCAGCCCTTGTCCTGGAATTTTTTGAAATTCTCCGCAGCCTTCTCATACACCCTGGGGTCATATTCCGAAGTCCCTACGGGGAAGTCAATCTCCGGCTTGATGATGTGGTAGAGGCTTTTTTCGTTGTCGCCAGCCTCAGCCCTTGCTTCTTCACTGTCCAGCACGTCATAGGGACGGCTTTCTACCTTCTCCACCAGTTCCTTCGGTGGACGAATTCCTTTGAATGGTTTTACAATTGCCATAATATTATGATTTTACGAATGCATTTTAAATTGTTTGCAAAAGTACAAATTATCGAGGAGAACACCAAGGGAAAAATACTATTTTTTTTGCCTTTCAACATTAATTCTCTGACTCTTGGTCAGAGTGTGGCGATGCGAATCCCATTAATTGGCCATTAATTATCAAGAATTAGAGAATTATTCTTTTAACGAACACGAATTAAACGAATTAACACGAATGTGAAAGCGGTAGCTTCTTTCAGATGACAGTCACGCTTGACTGCTTTATTCTGAACACATTCTGAATAAAGATTGTGTTTTTTAGAAGTATCTTGAGAACGCACCGATTGAGCGAATACAGAGCAAAGCGTGCTTTGGCTATGTTGAGCGTGAGGTGTCTCGACGAAGTCAACTAGTTCTCAGAAGTACTTCAAAACAAATACAACTCATCATCTGAAAAAAGTTAATTCTTAAATTCTCTAATTCTTGAAGATAAAAGAGATTCGTTAGATTAGTTAGATTCTCTGACCAAGGTACAGAGTGTGGCGCTGCAATCGTGGTCGCTTTAAATATATTCGTTAGATTAGTTAGATTCTCTGACCAAGGTACAGAGTGTGGCGCTGCAATCGTGGTCGCTTTAAATATATTCGTTAGATTAGTTAGATTAGTGGTCGAAATAAAAAAGGGCTATCTGTGGTTGAATAAATAAAATCGCGTCATTCAGCGTATAGTCAGAAAGAAATTTTATTCTGTTTTTTTGGAAAAATGAAATTTTTGTTTTATTTTTGCAAAATAATATGAACACGGACGAATATAAGACCATATCCGCGACTAGCGAAGGCTATTACACGGAGAAGCGAAGCAAGTTCCTAGCTTTTGCCCACCCTGTGAAGACTGTCGAACAGGTCAAGGAACTCATTGCCGGATATCGGAAGAAATACTACGATGCCCGCCATGTGTGCTATGCCTATATGCTGGGCCCTGAGCGTCAGGACTTCCGTGCCAACGACGATGGGGAACCTTCGTCAACAGCTGGTAAACCCATTCTCGGACAGATCAATTCCAATGAACTCACGGATATCCTCATCGTGGTGGTACGCTACTATGGTGGCGTGAACCTGGGGACCAGTGGTCTCATCGTAGCCTATCGCGAGGCAGCGGCTGATGCCATTGCACATGCCACTGTCGAAACGCGCCAGGTGGAGGAACTGGTGAAATATTCTTTCTCCTATCCCCAGATGAATGATGTCATGCGTATTGTCAAGGACATGAATCCACGTATCATCTCCCAAACCTATGACAACACCTGCGAAATCGTCCTCTCCATCCGCAAGTCCGAAGCAGAGGAGCTCCGCCAGCGCTTAGCAAAACTCCTGTAAAATAAACCACGTTTTTTTTCTTTTAAACGTTAATTACCGTATAATTTAACCGTTAATTATCCATTAATATCAAGAATTAGAGAATTAGGGAATTAATATTTACGAACACGGATTTAACGGATTAAACGGATTTTTTCTTTTGAACACGAATGACACGAATTTCACGAATAAGTGAGAGTAATGCCAAACTCGTTTGAGCATTGCCGAGCGAGAGTGAAATCGATACGAAGTATCAATCGCACGAATAAAACTTTAACACGAATTCTCTGACCTTGGTCAGAGTGTGGCGATGCGAATCCCATTAATTGGCCATTAATTATCAAGAATTTAACTTTGTTGACTTCTGTCACGACTTAGCCAAACATGCAAGCATGATGGCGTTCGCTGCTCCAGAAGTTGAAGAATTTGAGAATTTTTAGTCCATAAACATCGAAAAACACGAAATACTCGAAAGTTCTGAATGTAGATGACAATCTTTTGTAATAAGATTGCTTTGTTCGAGAACAAAGGTTGGTTTTATTTTGAAGTACTTCTGAGAGTTCACTTTGAGTTCCTCGAACCGCTTCGCGACTCGGCATAGTTCAAACGAGTTTGACTCTGCTCTCACTGCTTTGCGCTTTCAAGATACTTCCAAAGAAAAACAACTTATCATCTACATTCTTTTCGTATATTTCGTTTATTTAGATGTTAATATTTATCCGTCAGATCCGGTAGATCTGTGGTTGTTATAAAAATATTCGTTAGATTCGGTAGATTCGTGTTCAAAAAATATATCTGTGGTTGTTTTATTCTAGCTCGATGATTGTTTCTTCGAAGAGGGCATCGCGGTTGATGATGTAGCGGCGGGAGTTGAGCAGCTCGGGCTTTTGTTCTTCATCGTGCGACTGGTAGAAGGTGAGGAGTGTGATTTCGTATTTCGTGGTGATATAATACTCCATGGAGGTCTGGCCAAAGTCCTCCTCACGGTCTTCATCCTTCTGTTGGTAGATACACAGCTGGTCGATGGGCTGGTGCTTGGAGTCCATTGTATAGAGATAAAGCCGTGGGGTGATGGAGTCAACCATCTCTGCCAGCATGATGACCGGTCTGCGATAAGCAGTAGGCAGTGCCAAGGCCTTCAGGTGTGCACTGACAGGATAGCCAAAATTCTCGTTGATGGTCATGGGCACGGGCACGAAATGCCCTATCAGTCCGATGTCACTGCCAGCAGACTTGATGGGCAAAGTATGAATGGCTAGCGTGTCGAACCAGGCATCGACAGGATTGTCGTAGATGCCAGCCTTCTTCTGGATATCCTTCACCGTCTCTGCCTTGCGGATGCTGTCAACCATCTCCATATAGTATGCTGCATCCTTCTTTTTTTTACATCCTGTCAAGAAGGAAACAAATAATAAACAGCAAACAATAAACAATATTTTTTTCATTGTTTTCGTATTTTTGCGCAAAAATACAAAAAAACTCTCAACTTTCAACTCTCAACTCTCAACTTTTTATTAATTTTGTACGCAAAATAAGAAAAAATGAAGAATTTGTCTGTTTTAATCCCTACGTTCAACGACAGATGTACTACCTTAGTCACGATGTTGCACGAACAAGCTGAAGCCCTGGGCATTGGCTATGAGATCATCGTCGCTGATGACGGGTCAACAGACAAAGCTGTGGTGGAAGAGAACAGACAAATCAACGGGCTGTCCCATTGCAGACTGATAGAGCAAGCGGAAAACCAAGGCCGTGCAGCCATCAGGAATTTCCTCGCCCAACAGGCAAAATATCCCTGGCTGGTGTTTATCGACAGTGACATGGTGGTGTGTAGGGAGGACTATGTCAGACGCTATGCAGAAACAGCAGGAGCCGCCATTGTGGATGGTGGTGTGGTGATTGGGAACGTCATCCCGGGCAATCTCCGTTCACTCTACGAGAAAGCCGCTGAACACGAACATACACTGGAGAAGCGCCAGCAGTCGCCCTATCAGGACTTCCATACGGCCAATTTTATGATTGAGCGCGAATTGATGCTGCAGCATCCCTTTGATGAGCGCTTCCGCTATTACGGCTATGAGGATGTGTTGTTTGGCAAGGCTATGCAACAGGCCGGAATACCCATCACACATATTGACAACCCCCTGAGTTTCGAGGTTTTTGAGGATAATGAGGCCTTTGTACGGAAGACGGAAGAAGGTTTACGAACACTCTATACCTTCCGTGAGGAGCTGAAGGGCTATTCCAGACTGCTTCAAACCATGTCGCGTCTTCCCCAGGGGCCCCTTCGCCTGTGGCACAGGCTTTTCGGAAAACAGGAAAGGCAGAATCTTGTGGGCCACCACCCTTCCCTATTGGTTTTCAAACTCTACAAACTCGGATACTTTTCTCATTTCGAACACGAATTGCACGAATCTCACGAATAAGATATCAAGAATTAGAGAATTGGAGAATTTTTCTTTTATCGAACACGAATCACACAAATCTCACGAATAAAAGAAAAAATTCGCGTTAGTCGGCTTGGATTTGGTACTTTTTTTTGCGTTCGCGCTTGGCTTTCTGGGGGGTGCCATTGACCGTTATGCTGCTGCGGACCGTTTTGACTCCACGGTAGCCATTCCAGCGTTCGTGGATCTTACGGACATAATCCACCGTCTCAGAGCCACGCATATAGCCGTGTTTGACAACGGGATCGTTGTAGTATTCCGGTTTGCTGAGTCCCAGCACATAAGGCTCCACCTCGCGCCAATGGACTGCATTCTTGCCATGCTTGCGGGCCAGCGCCATGGCGTCGCGAATGTGGAAATGACCGCCATTATATGCTGCCAACACGAATTTCGTACGTTCAGAACGTTCGGGGATATCCGAGAAGTTACGGTCCAGCTCCCCCAGGTATCTCGCTGCCGCAGCGATATTCTGTTCCGGATCATAGATGCTTGCGCGAGGCAGTCCCAGATGGTCTGCCGTACCCGGCATAATCTGCATCAGACCACAGGCACCCGCCCACGAACGAGCCTGCGGGTCAAAGGTCGACTCCTGATAACACTGTGCCGCCATCAGGCGCCAGTCCCAGCGAATCGTTGAAGCATAGCGCTGGAAGAAACCATCGTAATGAGAGATGACACCCCCTGCCCTATTGAGCATGGGAGAGAACACACGACGTTTGACAGAACGCGATGACAGGAGGAAGTCCTCCTCCTTCTTGACAGAATCGACCAGTGAAGGGTGATACCATGCAGCCAGTTCACGTGAGAGGTCCTCCTTGTCAGTTCCCACGAGCCATCCGATGCTATCCTTATGATGACGCATGGGATAACAGATGAGGTCAGCCTCCCCGTCATTCAGGCGTTGGAGCATCTCTGCTGAGTCGCGGCATACCTCCATGCGCAACATCACACCAATCTTGTCGGCAAAACGCTGGGCCAGCATATACTGGGTACCCAGGTGGCGTCCATGATAGTCGTAATAGGTCTCAGGACCCGTCAGTGTGAGTGCTATGAGTTCGCCATTGCGCTGAATGGCATCGAGATCGAAATCATCGTCGGTAGGAATGGTATCAGTTATCTGACCCCATGGAGTCACCACAGGTTCCTGTTGCTTCTGCTGGCAACAGCAGAAAGCGAGGGCGATGATAAACGATATAGCGAGTTTCATATTACGATCACGTTGGAATTGACTTCGTCGATTACGAATCCCTTCGGGATTATGTTGGAATTGACTTCGTCGATCCCATAGGCTGGCGCCAGCCATCCTACGAAAGAAAAAAAATCTTTGAAGATTTGAAAACTAGTTTTCATCTTCTCAGATTTTTTTCTTTTGTGATCCCGTTGGGATTCGAACCCAAGACCCACAGCTTAGAAGGCTGTTGCTCTATCCAACTGAGCTACGGAACCAAACCCCTCTCCTTAGAAGAAGAGGTAGCGATTATCTTTGACGTTCGCCTTGAAATACAGCTCGTTCATGAAACGGCTTGCAGCCTGGAGTGCACGCTGCTGCAGCTGAGTCATCTGCTGCTTAGCATCGAACTTAGCACCCTCACGCTCCTTCTTTGCCAACACCTGGAAGACATAGGCAGCACCATTACCCTTGATAGGAGCAGCAGTGAACTGACCAGCCTTCATACATGCCACAGCACCACTGAGCACGGGTTCGCTGGCACCAGCAGCCTGAACGAATGCAGGAGCAGCGAAGGTAATCTGACGAACACTGTCGACCACAGCACCCTTAGCCTGAGCATCAGCAATGCTCTTCACGCCAGCCAGTTTAGCGGCAGCCTTCTCGAACTTCTTGTCACGGATGACCTCAGGCTTCACCATGTCCTCGACATCAGCGAGGTCACGATAGCCCTCAGGATGCACCTTGGTGAGAGCGATGACCAGCAGGTGGTCGTTGTTGCCACACTCATAGAGCGGAGAAACATCACCAGCCTTGGCATCGAAGATCCACTTCATGGCATCACGTGTAGAACGCAGACCTGCAACGGTATGCTCGGAATTATAGAGGTCCTTATGTTCCTGTACGGTATAACCGAACTTAGCGGCATTCTTCTCCAAGCCCTCGAGGGTCTTGTTTTCGCTGACATACTGGCTGAAGTTGTTATATGCCTGAGAGTAGGTCTCCTTCGAGAAGTCGATGGTGTGCTTTACCACAGCAACATCGTACTTGTCAATCATATTCTTGCGATTGGTCACCTGGAAAATGATGTTACCCTGGGTGAGTGCAAGATTCTTCAGTTCGTTAACGCCCAATGTTGTCAGTGAAGTGAGATACTCCTTGGTGTCAGCATCGGGAGTGGTCATACGCTCATACATCTGAGAGGTGAGCCACTGCTTCTCAGCGGTCTGGCCATACTTCTTTGCCAAAGCCTCGAAGTCAGCACCACCCTTCAGTGCGGTATAGATGCTGTCAGCACGCTTGTGAGCATCCTCAACAGTCTCGCCACCAACCTGAATCTGACGATACTCTACAGAGTCAGGCAGCTGCACCTTGGCAATATACTTCACTACGTTGAGTGTGTTATCGAAACGCGTCTCGAAGACCTTTGACACCTGACCAACCTGCATAGAATCAATCTGAGCGGCAACGTCAGTGGGCAGAGCGGCACGGCTTATTGCAAAGCCCTGATAGGCCACTGTTGACTGTGCCTTGCGCACGACCTCAGCAGGTGTCATGCCAGCCTCGAGCTGTGTCTTGGCATCATTCATAGACTTCATGAGCTCCGTACGGTCAGCAGCAGAGGGTACCACCTGGAAATCAACATACTTGATATCGCGGCTTTCAACATACTGCTTGAACATCTCCTTCTTGCTATCATACATAGCCTTCAGGTCAGCATCCGTCACCTGTACCTCGTTATCCTTGATGGTAGAGTAAGGAATGGCAGCCAGCTGGATGTCACTCTCCTCATTCTGACCAGCAAATGCCTGCTTGGCAGAGATGGGGTTAGAGAACAGGCACTGAGCGAGCAGTGTCTGGTACTTCTGACCCAGCAGGTTGTCGCGCAGCTGCTTCTCGATGAATTTCCAGTAGTTATAAATGCGCTGATACTGCTCAGCAACTTCAGGCGTCTGCTGTGCCTTCTTGTAATCAGACAGGAACTTGGTGAGCTGTGTCACATCGAAGCGACCCGTCTCCTGATTGACGAAAGGCGTCTGCATGAGCATCGGGTTGGTACCAGCCTTGAGCACGTTCTGCAGTTCCTGGTCGGTCACTGTCAGACCCAACTTAGCGGCTTCGTTCTCCATGATGGTATTGTTGACAAACTGCTGCCATACCTGATCCTTCACCTGATTGAGTTCTTCCTCAGAGAGGTTGTCACGACCCTGCGTCATCTTGATGACATCCTGATATTCGTCCACAAGAGACTGGAAGTCCTGTACTGAGATTTTTTTACCTAACACTTCGCCTACTTGCTGACGGCGTTCGTTGCTTGTTGCCTCGCAAGAACGGAACATCTCTTCAGCGATGAATGCAAAAAGGGCCAGACCAATCACCGTAGCGAGTACTGGTCCCCAGCTTCTGATTTTTCCAATTGCTGCCATTGTTATTATTTATTTTTTAATTCTTATTTTCGATAAAATCCATTTTGGCGTGCAAAATTACTCATTTTCTTTGAATTGAGCAAATTTTTATCGGGGAATTTAGGTTATTGCATGACTTTTAGCCTTACCAACTCGATTTTTGTCATGGTATTCTTGACGATTTTAAACTGGAAACGTCCAATTTGTACCACCTCGTTGAGCTTCGGGAATGACTGATATTCATGCAGGATAAGTCCACCTACCGTCATGTAGTCATCGCTCTCGGGGAGTTCCAGGCCAAACATTTCGTTAACCTTTTCAATCTCCAGTCGTGCAGAGAGCATATAGTCACCATCAGCCAGTTGTTTGGCGACATATTTCTGGTTGTCGTGCTCGTCCTCGATATCACCGGTAATCTCCTCCACGATATCCTCCAGGGAGACGATACCACTCGTGCCTCCAAACTCATCGACCACGACAGCCAGGGATTTCTTCTGCTGCAAGAAGATATGCATCAGTTTTCGTGCTGCCATGGTCTCGGGGACAAAAGGCATCTGCTGGACATGCTTGGCAATATGCGTGAAATGCTTGAACAATTCAGAGGAGTGGATATAGCCAATGATATGATCGATGTCACCACGATAAACAATCATCTTTGAATGTCCGCTCTCGACAAACATGTTTCTGAGCTGTTCGACCGTACAATCCTCTACATCGATGGCATCAATCTCCGTACGCGGCACCATACAGTCGCGCACCTTTGTATCCGCAAAATCGAGGGCATTATGGAACAGTTCCACCTCATCCTCTATCTCTGCGTCATTCTTGGCATTGTCGATACTGGACTGAACCAAATAGTCCAGGTCAACCTTTGTAAACTCCTTACCCTCAGTGGCTTTGGGTATCTTGACACCCACCAGGCGAAGCAATCCACGAGACAAAAAGGTGGAAAAGCGGGAAATAGGCCATAGAAGGATATAGCACAGATATGCCGGCAAGGCAAAGAAAGTCAGTAAGCCATTGGGATTAGACTTGAAGATGGTCTTGGGCAGGAACTCACCCGTAAAGAGGACCACCAGCGTTGACAAGAGTGTGTCACAGGTCACACGGCCTCCATCGCTCAACGATGCAAACAGTGTGGCATCGAAAATCTGTGCGAAGAGGATGCCATAGACCACCAATGCGATGTTGTTACCCACGAGCATGGTGGAGATGAAATGACTAGGGTGCTTATAAAACACGTCCAACGCCCGCTGGGACAGGCCATGCTTGTCGCGATCCATCTCCACACGCAGGCGGTTGCTGGATACAAAGGCTATCTCCATGCCAGAAAAGAAGGCTGAGAATACCATCGACACGATGAGTCCTATGATGAGATTTGTCATTGCTGTTAGAACGGGGGTTTAGGTGTGGCCTTCTTACGCGTGGCAGCAGGACGCATAGGAGCAGGTGGTACTGAATCGGTCTGCTGCCCAGTAGAAGCCTGTTCGTTATTATTACCTTCGATATCCTCAGACTGGAAAGAGCCCACGCTGTTGGTGACCTCGTAATGCATCATATGTTCATCACTGCGAAAACGCGTACCTTGCATGGTGCGCTCGGGTGTGACCACCTTGGAGAACTTATTGGAATAGAACTCATGGCGGATACCATCCCAGAAGAGTTCCTCGCTGTCGAATATCAGTCCATTGACGTTACGGATATGTACACGTCCCCGCAGTTCCCATAGTTTCTGCTGGTCATAATACCATGCCGTATCAGCATTGATATACCCTTCGACATGGAACTGCTCGTCAAACTGCTCGAGGAAGATGCCCTTCTCGAACGTCCACCGTGACGGTTTACGAACCGTGTTCACATCCCAGCGTTCTGTGACAATCTTGTATTTGATGACGCCAGAGTCACTGATGAGCGTGTTGACACCATAGCTGGTCATCATCGACACCGAGTCGCGCTCATTGATGGCAGGAGCAGTATGTTCCTGTACCTCAGAACAGGAGAATAAACAGTAAACAGTAAACAGTAAACAGTAACAGGCTCTCATGTTAGTCGACCTTCCATTTTGCAAACCAACGTTCGTTGAAAGTCAATCCGACATTGATGCGGAACGTGTTGTCAGTCAGTAAGTCCTTGGCAGAAGAGCGCACCCACTGTGCACTGATGTTCAGTGAGGTACGGTTGTTCCACGTGTTGACGATGGGGAATCCGAAACCGGCACTGACCGTCAATTCGTTGGGTCCATCATGCGTACCTATTTTATAATAAGGTGTAGCATAGGAAACACCAGCCCGATAGTGAACACGTTTGAGGAACTTACGGTTTGTTGCATCAGGAATCCAGTCGACACCCACTGTCACCTTATGGCGGTCTTTCAGTACGCCACTGGCTGACTCATAGTGTTTCGTGACAGCATTCACCATGGGGAATTTCTGTTTGCTCCACAGCTGCATCTGATAGTCAGCACCAATGGTCAGACTGTTTTTATGAAGCAATGTGGCACCAAAACCAAAAGAATAAGGCAGGCTAAACGCGTTGGTCACACTATCTGTCGTTGTAGAAGAGACATTGGTATTTGAGTTGGTGTTGACAACATTCATATTGGCATCAGCACCCAACTTATGGCCAATACCAACGGTGGCACCAATCGTCAGGCGATCATGTTTAGTGATGTTCGTCCACCACTGGGCACCCAGGTCGAGTTTCCAGTTATTGACATTGGCACTATAAGTACGTGTCAACGTGTTGGCATAGCTGTCGCTGAAGGCAGAAGTCACCGTTTTCTCGTATTTTCCCCAAAAATAGGAGATGTTGGCACCAATGGACAACCCCTTTACGAACTCCCAGCCAAAACCCAGGAAGGCCTGTGAGAATCCACCGGAGCCCTTATAGGTATTGGTATAGTAGTTGTCAGTGATACCGCTGAAATAATCACTGGCACGCTCACCAATCCATTGTGAATCGTAGAAGTTGTAGCCAATATTAGAATAAGGAATAATTCCAAAACAGGCGCCCACCTTCGGTAGCAGCCGGAACATACCCACAGCATAGTCGAAATCAGCTGTTTTTGCATTTCTCTTTGTCTCACCCTCTTTGAAACTCGTAATCTGCCCAGAGAGACCTATATCAAAGATCATGGTCAGGGAGTCAACGGCAGAATAGGAGGCAGGATTGGTGACATTAGGATGTTTGCTGTCGCGTACACCAAGTGAGAGGCCGGCCATACCACGGCTGAAACTCTGAGACTGATCTGCCAACACACCGATGCCATACTGGCTGTATGGGGAGAGCGTGTTACTGATCTGACCCATGGCAGAAAAGGCCCAAAAGCCAGCCAAGACACTTCCAAATATTCGTTTTTTCATCTATCTTTTTCTTACTAATTCGAAAATCGACTGCAAAATTATTGAAAAAAAACGAAATAAACGCACGATAAGTGGAAAATATAAGCTAATTTTGCATCGTGAAACATTTAAAAATCATTTTTAGGACATTTTTTCTGCTTTCTGCAGTACTTTTAACACCTCAACAGGTGTTTGCTGATGAAAAAGCAGAAGACACCCCACCCGACTCCATCGAGGTGTCGCTACTCACTTGTCAGCCCCATGACGAGGTGTATAGTTTGTATGGACACACGGCCCTGCGCTGGCATGACCTCAGAACAGGCCTGGACATTGCCTTCAACTGGGGTGTTTTCAATTTCAAGGCTCCCCATTTTGTCGCACGTTTCGTCTTCGGGCTGACAGACTATGAGTTAGGAGCCTACCCCTACAACATCTTCCAAAAGGAATACCAGCATTTTGGCAGCATGGTCACTGAACAGGTGTTGAACCTGAACGGTGAGGAAATCATGCGATTGGAGGGTCTGCTGCAGCAGAATCTGCAGCCAGAGAACCGCGTTTACCGCTACAATTACTTCTATAACAATTGTACGACAAAAGCCCGTGATATCATAGAGCAGTGCGTGAATGGAGAAGTGAAATATGCTGAGCGTGAGGATTTTACGCCATCGTATAGAGATATGGTTCATGAGATGACCCGCAACAAACGCTGGTCACAATGGGGCAATGATCTGCTCTTGGGCATCAAGGCCGACCAACCCACCACCTTACGCGAACAAGAGTTCCTGCCCCATAACCTCATGTACGACTTCGACCGTGCACAAATCTATGAGAATGGTGTCTATCGTCCGCTGGTCAAGGAACGTCGCATAGCCGTTCCTGCGGGTGTACAGATTATCAACAAGGAGTTCCCCCTGTCGCCGATGTTCAGCTTTATGGCCCTGTTGGCCATAGGAATCGTATTATTTGCCATCCAGTGGAAGAGACGTCGTCTCTTCATACTTTGGGACGCCCTGCTCATGGTCATTTCGGGCATTATCGGTGTTGTTCTGTTCCTTATGCTGTTCTCGCAGCACCCCACAGTCAGTCTGAACCTGCAATTCATCTTGTTCAATCCTATCCACTGGGTGTTTCTCTGGCCAGTGATCAGGGGGAAGAAGACCATCTACTGGAAAATTCTTGCTGTCCTGTGCGTACTATTCCTCATTGGCGGTCTTTTCCAGTCGTATGCTGAGGGCATCTGGATTTTGGCATTATGTTTGCTGTTACAGTGTATCATGCATTTTAAATTAGCGCGCAAATGAGAAACAGATATTTATATATCACCCTCCTGACAATGCTGGGATTCAGTGCTGAAGCCACAGCACAGGTGCTGTCACAAGCACCACAACTGGTGGTAAGTATTACTGTCAACCAGTTGCGCACGGACTTGTTGGAGACCTATGCCCCACTCTACACACAAGACGGACTGAAAAGGCTGATGGAACAAGGAATGATGTTTCCCTATGCCCATTATGATTTCACGCCCGTAGATGCCACGTCAGCATCAGCATCCCTGCAGACAGGTACCACACCTTATTACCATGGTGTCACCGGAACAGAATGGTTGAACCGCACTACCCTGCGGCCACAGCATATACTAGACAATCAAGGACAAAAGCTGTCGCCCAGTCAGTTGATGACATCTACTCTTGGTGATGAGTTGAAGATAGCCACCAAGGGCCAGGGAAAGGTTCTGTCGTTTGCGACCAGTGCAGCATGTGCCATTTTGCCAGCCGGTCATGCTGCAGATGGTGCCGTATGGATAGAAAAAGGAAAATGGCAACAGTCGCCTTACTATAAGTCCGCCAATCAGTGGTTAACCAGGTATATTAACCAATATCTGCCCACGAATGACAACAACAGAAGTATTACCGACCTAGCCATCAAATGTATAGAACAGCTGGGATTGGGCCGTGACGACCAGCCAGACCTGTTGTGTGTGAACTATGACTTGCAGCCGGACATGGTAGGCTATCAGTTGATGGACCGTAACATTGCAGCACTGGTAAAGGGTATTTTAGGTCGGGTATCACAAGACCGTGTACTTTTTGTGCTGACAGGAACCACTACTACAGAGGAAGAGCAGGAAGACGAGAACGAGCGCTACCACATTCCCACCGGAAAGGTCTATATCAACCGTTCTGCCAACCTGCTGAACATGTATCTGGGCGCGATGTACGGTTCTGCACAATATGTAGAGACCTACTACAAGAACCAGATTTTCCTGAACCAGAAGGTTATTGAGCAGAAAAACCTGAAAAGAACCGAGGTGCTACAGTTGGCTCAGGACTTCCTGTCGCAGTTGTCGGGCATCTGTCAGGTTTATACCAGTCATCAGTTGCAGACTTCCGACAGTGAGGCCTTACGACTGATTCGCAATGGATATAACAAGGAGAAATGCGGTGACTTGATTGTTGAGGTGAATCCTGGTTGGCAATTGGTCAACGAGGAAACCCACCAGCAGACGACATCAAGAGCCAATGTCATTCCCTTCCCCATCATTTTATTTGGCAGTAATATCCAGGCTCAACGCGTTCAGACAGCTGTCACAGCAGAGCGTGTTGCACCTACTATCGCACGTGCCATTCGCATCCGTGCTCCCAATGCCTGCAAGGCAGAACCGTTGTTTTAAACCACGAATTTCACGAATTTCACGAATTTCTTTGAGAAAGCAATTGGTGAATTGTGATTTTTTTCGTAACTTTGCAGCCCAATAAAGAATAAAATATAATAAGATATGAATTTTAATAAGATTTTACGTTCGTTGTTCGGTGATAAGGCTTCCCGTGACATGAAGCTCATTCAGCCTGTGGTTGAACAGGTGAAGGCAGCCTATCCTGCTGTACAGCAGCTCGACAACGACCAGTTGCGCCAGCGCACCAAGGAAATCCAGCGTCAGGTGCAGGACTCTGCCAAGGAGCAGAAAGAAGAGATAGAGAAGCTGAAGGCCACCATCGAAGACACCCCTATCGATGAGCGTGCAGATATCTTCGCAAAGATTGACAAGATAGAGAAGGAAGTTCTTGACATCTACGAAGAAGCCCTTAACAAGGTGTTACCCGAGGTCTTTGCCATCGTCAAGGAGACCGCCCGCAGGTTTGCTGAAAATGAGGAGACCATCGTCACGGCCACTGATTTTGACCGTGAGCTGGCAGCAGACCCACGCAAGGACTTCATCACCATCGATGGTGACAAGGCCATCTACCACAACCACTGGACAGCCGGTGGCAACGACCTGAAATGGGAAATGGTACACTATGACGTACAGCTGTTTGGCGGTACCGTACTGCATCAGGGTAAGATTGCTGAGATGGCCACTGGTGAAGGTAAGACACTGGTTGCTACGCTGCCTGTGTTCCTGAATGCCCTGACGGGTAATGGTGTCCATGTGGTGACCGTCAACGACTATCTGGCCAAGCGTGACTCTGAGTGGATGGGGCCGCTTTATATGTTCCACGGATTGAGCGTTGACTGTATCGACAAGCACCAGCCCAACTCTGAGGCTCGTCGCAAGGCCTATCAGGCTGATATCACCTTTGGTACCAACAACGAGTTCGGTTTCGACTACCTGCGTGACAATATGGCCATTTCGCCCAGCGACCTTGTACAAAGGGCCCACAACTACGCCATCGTCGATGAGGTGGACTCCGTGTTGATTGATGATGCCCGTACGCCTCTGATTATTAGTGGTCCCGTTCCCAAGGGTGACGACCAGATGTTTGAGGAATATCAGCCATTGGTTGAGAAACTGGTTGGTGCGCAAAAGCAATTGGCCACACAATTCCTGGCCGAGGCTAAACAGAAAATCAGTGAAGGCCAGCAAAAGAATGATAAGAAACTGACAGATGAAGGTTTCCTGGCACTGTACCGTTCCCATAAGTCGATGCCCAAGAACAAGCCCCTCATCAAGTATTTGTCTGAGGAAGGTATCAAGAGCGGTATGCTGAAGACCGAGGAGACCTATATGGAGAACAACAACCGCCGCATGCCAGAGGTCGTAGAGCCCCTGTATTTCGTGGTGGACGAGAAGCTAAACTCCTGCGATCTTACTGACAAGGGTACCGCATGGCTCGCCAATCAGGTGAACGACAAGGATTTGTTTGTGTTGCCCGACATCACCGCTCAGTTGTCTGCCCTTGAGGGTGATACCACACTCACGGATGAGGAACGCATCAATAAGAAGGACGAGATGCTCCAGCACTATGCCGTTCAGAGTGAGCGCGTTCATACGCTGCAACAGTTGCTAAAGGCCTACTGCATGTTCAACAAGGACGATGAATACGTCGTTATTGATGGCGAGGTGAAGATTGTTGATGAACAGACAGGCCGTATCATGGAAGGCCGCAGATGGTCAGATGGTCTCCATCAGGCTGTCGAAGCCAAGGAACACGTGAAAGTCGAGGCTGCTACCCAGACTTTCGCCACCATCACCCTGCAGAACTATTTCCGTATGTACCACAAGCTGGCCGGTATGACCGGTACCGCTTCTACGGAGGCAGGTGAGTTCTGGGACATCTACAAGCTCGATGTCGTGGAGATTCCCACCAACCGTCCTGTCATCCGCGATGATATGGATGACCGCATCTATAAGACAGCCCGTGAGAAGTACCGTGCCGTCATTGAGGAAGTGGTTCGTCTGCGCAATCAGGGCCGTCCAACACTGATTGGTACCACCTCAGTGGAAATCTCTGAGCTCTTGAGTCGTATGCTCGATATGTATGTCAATCCCGAGACTGGCAAGCGTGAGGGTATCCCCCATCAGGTCCTGAATGCCAAGTTGCACCAGAAGGAAGCAGACATTGTGGCACTGGCCGGTCAGTCGACTAATGGCAAGGGTGCTGTGACCATCGCCACCAACATGGCCGGTCGTGGTACTGATATCAAGCTGTCACCCGAAGTAAAGGCTGCAGGCGGTTTGGCCATCATCGGTACTGAGCGTCATGAGTCACGCCGTGTGGACCGCCAGTTGCGTGGTCGTGCCGGTCGTCAAGGAGACCCAGGTTCTTCGCTGTTCTTCATCTCGTTGGAAGACAAACTGATGCGTCTGTTCGGTTCTGAGCGCATCGCCACTGTCATGGACAAGTTAGGTTTCAAAGAAGGTGAAGTACTGGAGAGTTCGATGATTACCAAACAGGTAGAACGTGCCCAGAAGAAGGTTGAGGAGAACAACTTCGGTATCCGTAAACGTCTGCTGGAGTACGATGACGTGATGAACAAACAGCGTACCGTGGTTTATTCGAAGCGTCGTCACGCGCTGATGGGTGAACGTATTGGTATGGATATCTCGAACACCATCTGGGACCGTGTGGTGAACATCATCGAGACCAACGACTACGAGGGCTGCAAGGAACAGTTTATCAAGGTCTTTGCCATGGAGTGTCCCTTCACCAATGAAGAGTTCATCAACAAGAACCACGAGGAACTCTGCGAGGAAGTCTTCCAAGTGGCTATGGGCAACTTCAAGCGTAAGATGGAACACGTGCAGGAGGTGGCCATGCCTGTCATTAAGCAGGTTTACGAGAATCAGGGTCAGATTTACGAGCGCATCGTAGTGCCCCTGACCGATGGCCGCAAGATGTATAATATCGCTTGTAATCTGAAGGAAGCCTATGACACTGAGTGTAAGTCGGTGGTTAAGGAATTTGAGAAGCAGATCCTGCTCCACATTATCGATGAAGCATGGAAGGAGAACCTCCGTGAACTGGACGAGTTGAAACACTCCGTGCAGAACGCCTCTTACGAGCAGAAAGACCCGTTGTTGATCTTCAAACTCGAGAGTGTGAAACTGTTCGACAACATGGTGAACGTGATGAACAACCGTTCCGTTTCTATCCTCATGCGTGCCCAGATTCCAGAGATGCAACAGGTGCAGGAAGCTGCTCCCGAGGAGCACACCCAGCGCAGTCAGTATACGGAGTCGAAGCAAAGCCTCTCACAGGAGCAGATGACCGATCCCAATCAGGCAGCAGCCGCTGCTCAGGACACCCGTGCCCAGCAGCCCCGTACTCCGATTATCAAGGACAAGCTGCCTGGTCGTAACGATCCCTGTCCCTGCGGCAGCGGTAAGAAGTTCAAGAACTGTCACGGAAGGGGACTAGTGTAAACTAGTTCCACTAGAAGTACTAGAAACTCTAGAAATACTAGGAAATACTAGAATTATGATTAAGATAGACAACCTCAAGAAACAATTTGGCGAGACATGTGCCTGCGATATCCCCTCGTTTACCATCAACGATGGGGATATCCTCGGGCTGGTAGGAAACAATGGTGCGGGTAAGACGACACTCTTCCGCCTGCTCCTCGATTTGCTTAAGGCAGACGAAGGCAGTGTAAGCTATGTGTTTTCTTTACCAGACGGAGAACCGTCGGGCACAGTGGCAACAGAGGGCACAGTGGCTATCAACCCCACCGAGAGTGAAGCCTGGAAACAACATGTAGGCGCCTATATCGACGAAGGCTTCCTCATTGATTTCCTCACCCCTGAGGAGTATTTCGCCTTTCTGGGCAAGGTTTCAGGCATCAGTCAACAGGAAGTCGATGAACGTCTGCAGCAATTCGAGCGCTTTGCCAATGGCGAGGTCTTTGGCCAAAAGAAACTCATCCGCAACCTCTCTGCCGGCAACAAGATGAAGGTAGGCATTATCTCTGCCCTTTTCCGCCGTCCCAAGACCGTCATTCTCGACGAGCCTTTCAATTTCCTTGACCCCACCAGTCAGATGGTACTCAAACATTTGTTGCAGGACTATGCCAATGAGACCGGTTCGACCATCCTCATTTCAAGTCATAACCTGCAGCACACGGTGGATATCTCTACACGTATCGCCCTGCTTGAGCATGGTAAGATCATCCGCGACCTATCCAACAACGAAGGCAGTGCAGCGTCAGAACTACAAGAATATTTCGAAGCAGAATAACATTTTTTACTAACCTACTAAACAGTTACGCTTATGATTTCAAGAAGACTTACATGGATTGCTGCGCTGCTGATAGGTAGTGTATGCACTATCAGTGCCGAGGAACTCGAGACCACTGAGACAACTGATACCAGTCAAAAGGCTACCATCGAGCTGCCTGCATGGGTGAAGAACATCAAGTTCAGCGGCTACGGTATGCTACAGTATCAGGGACAGGACCCTGAAGGGAACCACTCGAATACGTTTAATCTCCGTCTGGCACGTTTCATCCTCGACGGTAAAATTGGTGAATTTGACTGGCGTGCCCAAATACAGGGTACCAACGTGAAAGGTCCTGGTGAACCAACCGTCCAGTTGGTAGACCTCTATGCTGAGTGGCGCAGATTCCCCGAGTTTAAGGTTCGTGCAGGACAGTTCAAACGTGCCTTCACGTATGAGAATCCTACCCACCCTATCACACAGGGTTGGCGCGCTTATGCTGATGTCATTAACAACTTGTCTGGTTTTGGAGACCGTACGGGTGAGAAATCATCAGGTGGTCGTGACATCGGTATTCAGTTCTCTGGTGACCTCTTCCCCAATGCTAACGGCCGTCGCCTGTTCCACTATCAGGTGGGCGTCTACAATGGTGAAGGTATCAACGAAAAGGACAAGGACAACCGCAAGGATATCATTGGTGGCGTATGGGTCATGCCTATTAAGGGTCTGCGCATTGGTGCCTTCGGATGGACAGGTAGTCGCGGTGCCATGCTCGACCCGCTGACAGGTGAGACCCGCAGCGTGGAAAAGAACCGCTATGCCCTCTCTGCTGAGTACAGCACTGGCGAATACATGTTCCGTACTGAGTATTTGCACTCTCAAGGCTGGGGTGCTGCCAAGGCTGCTAATAACGTTCGTGAGATTGATTACAGCAAGGGAGACAAGGCCGATGGTTGGTATGCCTTTGGTATCGTGCCTGTCATCAAGTCAAAGCTGTATGCCAAGGCTCGTTACCAGTGCTATCGCAGCACCAAGGAGTGGAGCAGTGCCAAGACATCGTACGAAATCGGTTTGAACTATTTCTTCACGAAGAACCTGGAGATGCATCTTGAGTATGCCCGCATCAACGACCGCAGTTTGGCCAAGCACGACTACAATCTGGTAGACGTTGAGCTGGACTTCCGTTTCTAAAGATTATGCTGATTTCGTGAATTTGCGCTTCAGCGATTCCCACAGGTGCGTTTTCTGGCGCAACACATGAAGCGAATAAGCCGTGCTGACTACTGTCAGTGCGGCTTCTGCTATCCAGTAGGACCAGCCTTCAGCTACCAGCGTTACGCCATAGGCTACAAATCCGATGATTGCCTGTATTGCAGCATATTGCAGTACCGTCTTTGTAGTCCGATAGCCATAAAACATATACGAATACCCTCCTATCATGATGCATTCAAATATGTGGGCCACCACGATAGCAAGTCCTGTTCCCCATAGTCCCCATTGCTGGAAACCAATCATCACCGCGAGAACAAGTACCACGAAATAACTCGTCTCCAGCAGCAGATACGACAGCGACAAGCTCCGTGCCAGGGTGATATATGCCACTGGCATCGTCAGCACCTTGAAATACATCGCCAATACAGCCACCTGAGCCATTCCGACCACTGGTATGAATTCACGGCTGAAGAGTATCGGAACCAGCACCGGCAGCATCATGATCAACGCCACAAGCATAGGCGACAACAGCAACAGTGACACTTCTATTTGCTTGTTTACTGTTTCGTTTGTCTTGATGATATCTTTGCAAACGCCCGACAAACGCGGGAAATAGTCGCTCTCCATCGCTGAGAACACCATACCTGCATACGTGATGGTCAGCATAAATCCGATATTATATAAACCGACGAAGTCCAGTCCACCCTCCACATTCAGATACGCCCTGATCAACATCTCCGACGCACTGCCTATCGCTGCGGCAATTACAAAGGCCAATCCCAAACGTATCATACTCGCCCCATTTTTCAGCTGTTTTTTGTTGAACTGCATTTTCAACGGATAAAGGCGATATGAATAGCCAATGGTTACCAGCATGCCCGCTGCAGCTATCAACACTATAGCCGGAACGACACCCGAATGACGGAAAAAGTAATACAACGGAATTGACAAAAAGACTGAAGCTACCGTAGTATAAATCTGTACGCGCGCGAGAGAACCCAGTCGCCGTGTGGCCTTCAAAATAGCTGTTTCACCACCCGTAATGGCTATCATCGCCACCGACACACCCAACATGGCGTAGTGCAGTGTATGATTACCCCATGTAAACGACAGGTCGTTGATCAACGGACTCACCACAACGCAGAACAAACACCCCAAAACAGCAGCTATCATACTCCACAGTCGCACTACCTGGATGTAGTATTCCACCAGTTCCGCGCGTTGCTGCTCGTAGTATTCTGACAATCGAGGCACAGCACCAAACGAAATTCCCAGATTCGTACACTGCGAAGCGAAATTCTGCACTGACGTCAGCAAGGCATTAAAGCCCATACCGCCAGCACCCAGCAGGAGAGCCATAAACTTATTGCGCACAAGGCCAATCAGTATGACCAGCCCCTGCACACCACCGAAAATACCAGTGTATTTTAATATATGACTATAGTTTTTTTCCTGATCACTCATAAAGAGTTCGCACTAAACGGCTGCAAAATTACAAAATCTTTATGGTATTTGCAAATTATTTCGTACCTTTGTAGGCATGAAACTCAGTATTGTCATTCCCGTCTATCGTGTAGAGGGCACCCTCGACCGCTGTGTTGAGAGTGTGCTCATACAGGATGTTGATGATATGGAAGTGATACTTGTCGATGATGGTTCACCCGATTCGTGTCCACAAATGTGCGACCAATGGGCTGCCCGCGACAACCGCATACAGGTCATCCACAAGGAGAACGGTGGACTCAGTGATGCGCGCAATGCAGGTATTGACATCGCCCAAGGTGACATGATCACTTTCGTCGATTCAGATGACTGGCTAGAAGAGAACACCCTTGCACCACTCCTTGCCATGATGGGTGATGCTGACATCCTGGAGTATTCTATCCATCATCGCCTCACACTGCACGACTGCACCTATACCGACATCAACGACTATTGGCTCAGCGGTCAGGCCTACCTACATACTTATGCCTGGAACAAAATCTACCGCCGTAGCCTGTTCGACCATGTTCGGTTCCCCTATGGTAAGGTGTTCGAAGATGCCTGGACATTGCCCCTGCTATTGCGTCAATGCCACAAGGTGATGACCACGTCCCATGGTTTTTATCACTATCAGTGGAATCCCGAAGGCATTACTGCCAAAGCCGATGGTCATCAGTTGGCTATGCTCCTCGAGGCTCATCTGACCAATGGTATGCCTGTCAATGACATCTACTACCTCCACCTGCTCAACATTCAGATTGACGTGTGTGAATGTCTTGACGTTCCGATCACGCTTCCCTTCCGTCGACTTCATTACGGCCATCTCCACGGCATACAGAAAATAAAAGCAGCTGCTAACAACATATTAAGAATCAATGCGTTATGCAAGACAGTCCACTTCATACATCACTTCAAGAAACCCAGCCGCTGGTAACGTTTGTCGTCTGCTACTACGACCTACCGATGCAGATGCTGTGTCAGTGTGTTGACAGCATCCTGGCACTCTCGCTACAACGCGAAGAACGCGAGATCATTGTCGTCGATGATGGTTCAGACATCAGTCCTACCAACGCCCTCATGCAGTATGGCGAGGATATCATCTACGTCCGACAGAAGCACTCCGGTCTGAGTGCAGCCCGTAACATGGGCATCAACATGGCCCGAGGCCGCTACCTGCAATTCGTTGATGGTGATGACAGGCTGATGACCGAACCCTACAATCACTGCCTCGACATACTTCGTTCACATGAGGATGCTGATATGGTGGTTTTTGACTTTACATCCTCTACGGACGTGTCAACAACATATACCGACGGACCTGTCCTCAGCGGTACCGACTTCATGCGCCATCATAACATCCACGGTTCAGCCTGTCTGTATCTTTTCCGCCAGAAGACGCTCAGCGAGCTGCGTTTCACTCCGGGCATCTTCCACGAGGATGAGGAGTTTACCCCTCAGTTGCTGCTACGTGCTGAGCATGTCTATCCCACCGATGCACACGCATATTATTATTGTCAGCGTCCGAACTCCATTACTTCCACGACTGATGAGCAGAAGGTGCAAAAGCGCCTCGATGACCTGCACGCCATCACTCATCGGCTTTATCTGATGGCAGACCGTCTGCCACTAAACGACCGTCTGGCCTTGCGACGCCGTGTAGCCCAACTCACCATGGACTACCTTTACCAGATTATCATGCAGACACGTTCTGCCCAGCAACTCGACACCCGCATTGCCATGCTACGTAGCGAGGGACTCTTCCCACTGCCCGACGAGGACTACTCACAGAAGTACGTCTGGTTCCGTCGCATGACAAGTACTGCCTTGGGGCGCACGCTATTGTTACACTCGCTTCCACTCCTACGCAAAGAACGATGAAGATACTGTTCATAGGCGAATACAGCAATGTCCACGCGACGTTAGCCAAGGGACTTCGCACCCTAGGTCATGAGGTATGTGTCATTTCCAATGGTGACTTCTGGAAGAACTATCCGCGCGATGTCGATGTCACACGCACACCAGGACGTCTCGGGGGAATTCTTCTGATGGCCAGAATCTATTCGCTACTGCCCAAGATGCGCGGTTACGACATCGTACAGCTCATCAACCCCATGTTCTTTGAATTGAAAGCTGAAAGGCTGTTTTGGTTTTATAAATGGCTCCGCAGGAACAACAAGAGACTCATACTTGGCGCTTATGGCATGGATTACTATTGGGTCCACGAATGTGTGACCAACAAGCCCCTGCGCTATAGCGATTTCAATATCGGTGACGAACTACGTACCGACCCTGACGCGATGAAAGAACGTCACGACTGGCTCGGCACCGCTAAAGAACGCCTCAACAAAATGATTGCCAACGATTGCGAAGGCATCGTCACTGGGCTCTATGAATATGACGTCTGCTATCGTCCCCATTTCCCCGCGAAGACGATGTTTATCCCCTATCCCATCATCCCTGCCAACCCTACGATACCTACCTCACCTACCCTTCCTATCAAGATATTCGTGGGCATCAGCCGCGCCCGTAGCGCCTACAAGGGTACCGACGTGATGCTCCGTGCAGCACAAGACCTTGCAACACGCTATCCAGACCGTGTCGTCCTAACTGTGGCTGAAGGTATTGCCTTCAGCAAATACCAGGACATGCTTGCCTCCAGCGACGTTCTCCTCGACCAGCTCTACAGCTATACCCCCGCCATGAATGCACTCCTTGCCATGTCGAAGGGTATTGTTGTTGTAGGTGGTGGTGAACCTGAGAATTACGATATTCTTCGACATGAATGTCGAAGTGTGGCACGCAATCTTCGACATGAAAGTCGAAGTGTGGCATGCAATCTTAGCGAGACCGAGCTTCGCCCCATCATCAATGTCCAGCCGTCATACGACAGCGTCTATCACGAACTCGAACAACTTGTCCTTCATCCCGAGCGTCTGCCACAATTAAAGCAACAGAGTGTCGACTACATCCTCCGCCATCATGATTACCTCAAAGTCGCCCGGGCCTACGAGGCATTCTACACCAAAAAGCTTTGTTGACGTTTGGTGAATCCACTTTTTTTTCGTACCTTCGCAGCATGAAAGCAGAAATCATTGAGAAATACTTTCCGGAACTGACGGAAAAACAACTGGGACAGTATGAAATGCTTGACGAGTTGTATCGTGATTGGAACGCAAAAATCAACGTCATCTCACGCAAGGACATTGACAACCTGTACGAACACCACGTGCTGCACTCATTAGCCATAGCCCGGATGTTACGATTCAAGCCCGGTACATGCATTCTGGATTTCGGAACGGGAGGCGGATTCCCGGGCATTCCATTGGCCATTATGTTTCCAGAATGTCACTTCAAGCTCATCGACGGTACAGGAAAGAAAATCCGTGTGGCACAGGAAGTGGCGAAGGCTATCGGACTGGAAAACTGCGAACCATGTCATCTGCGTGGTGAGGATGAGAAGGGACGTTACGACTTCATCGTGAGTCGTGCGGTGATGCCATTACCCGACTTGGAACGTATCGTTCGTAAGAATATTTCCAAGGAAAGCCACAATGCACTCCCCAACGGCATCATCTGCCTAAAGGGCGGTACGTTGGATACCGAGTTGCAACCATTCCGCAAAATTGTGGAAACGGAGGATATCAGCCAGTGGTTCAATGAGGAATGGTTTAAGGAGAAATACGTTATTTACCTGCCGCTATGATAAATTTTCCTATTGCAAAGATCAATCTGGGGCTGAACGTAGTAGAGAAACGCCCCGATGGTTACCATAATTTGGAAACGGTATTCTATCCAGTACCTATCAAAGATGCGCTGGAAGTGACAACCATGGACGATCAATTCCCGTCGGACGCAGATTGCGACCTGAAAGTAACGAACATCCATATCGAAGGCGACGAGCAGAAGAATCTGGTGGTGAGGGCATATCGATTGCTAAAGGAAGACTTCCCCACGCTACCCCGCTGTCACGCCCACCTGTGGAAAGGCATTCCCACACAGGCCGGCATGGGCGGTGGTTCGAGTGACTGCGCCTACATGATTATGCTGCTGAACGACCTGTTTCAGTTGGGACTGAGCGAACAACAGATGATGGACTATGCTGCACGTCTGGGTGCCGACTGTGCGTTCTTCATCAAGAGCCGTCCGTGCTATGCAGAGGGTATCGGTGAACGACTAGAGGATATCAGCCTCGACCTGAGCGAATGGTATATTGGCGTGGTTCGTCCCGACATCCCCGTACCGACGAAAGAGGCTTTTGCCCGCATCCGTCCGCACTACCCCCAGAAGAACTGTCGCGAGGTGGTGATGCAACCCGTGGAAACATGGAAGGAAGAACTGGTAAACGACTTCGAGGAAAGTGTCTTTGCCATACACCCAGAATTGGCGGAAGTGAAGCAACAATTATATAACATGGGCGCTACCTATGCGGCCATGTCTGGCTCAGGTAGCGCCCTATTCGGACTGTTCAAGGAATGCCCCAACCGTCTCGGTCAGGTCTTTCCCGGTATGTTTACATTTAGTAGCTTGTTGTAATTAATCGCTGAAAGGTTTAGTCTTTGTCGCCCTTGTCGCCCAACAAGACGGAAGTGCGCACACGGCTCAACGTTTCAGGAGTCATCTGCAGATAGCTGGCAATATAGACTAGCGGTGCACGCAATACCAACTGCGGTGAGCGCTTGACGAGTTTCGAATAGCGTTCCTGTGCCGACTCGAAGCGCAACATATCAGCATGAATCTGCGAGATGATGAGCGACTCCTCAAGAATCTTACGGTAAAGCATCTGGATATTGACGTTGCGAACAGCCTCATGCTCCAGTTCGCGTTTTGGGAGTGCGAAAAGGATGGTAGGCTCCAATGCCACCATCTGCTGGGTCGAGGGCTTATCCGTGAACAGGCTCTCGATGCTCATCACAATGTTGTCCTCGGTGGCCATATACTCAGTCAGTTCCTTACCATTCTTGTAATAGAACTGGCGTACCAGTCCTTTTGCCACCCAGTAGATGCTTTCACATACTTCACCCTCGTGGAGGATGATTTCACCCTTTTGGTATTTCTTAGGAACCAAGATGCCCTCCAGCACGTCCAGTTCCTCATGCGTCATAGTGCTGTAGCGGCGAGCTAACTCACGCGCCACGTCTCTTGTTGTCAGTCCGATTGTAGCCATATTTTCTTTTTTTCAATTTAGATTGTTATTAGTTTTTATTCTTATATTTTAATCCAGTTTCAGAACAGCAAGGAAGGCTTTCTGCGGCACTTCCACATTGCCAATCTGTTTCATACGCTTCTTACCACGTTTCTGTTTCTCCAGCAGTTTGCGCTTACGACTGACGTCACCGCCATAACACTTGGCAGTCACATCCTTGCGCACCTGCTTCACCGTCTCGCGGGCAATAATCTTCGCACCAATGGCCGCCTGTATAGCAATATCAAACTGCTGACGCGGAATGAGTTCCTTCAGTTTCTCGCACATGCGGCGTCCAAAGGTTACGGCATTATCAGCATGTGTCAGTGTCGACAAAGCATCAACTGGTTCACCATTCAGCAAGATATCGAGTTTTACCAATTTCGACGGACGGAACGAGTCGATATGATAATCGAACGATGCATAGCCCTTCGAGATGGATTTCAGTTTATCGTAGAAATCAATGACGATTTCACCCAGCGGCAACATAAATCGCAACTCCACACGACCTCCACTGACATACTGCTGGTCGATGAGTTCACCACGCTTGTCGAGACACAGCGTCATGATGGGACCGATATAGTCAGCAGCGGTAATGATAGAGGCCTTGATATACGGTTCCTCTATATGGTCTATCATCGTCAGGTCGGGCAGTCCCGAGGGATTGTGCACCTCTTTCTCCTCACCCTGCTTGGTGTAGCACATATAGGTTACGTTAGGCACGGTGGTGATGACATCCATGTCGAACTCACGATCCAGACGCTCCTGCACAATTTCCATGTGGAGCAATCCCAGGAAACCGCAACGGAAACCAAAGCCCAGCGCCACAGATGTCTCTGGAACGAACGTCAGCGAGGCATCGTTCAACTGCAGCTTCTCCAACGAAGCGCGCAGATTCTCATAATCCGTTGGGTCGATAGGATAGACACCGGCAAATACCATGGGCTTCACTTCTTGGAAGCCTTCGATAGCCTTGTCACAGGGACGGTCGATATGGGTAATGGTATCACCCACCTTCACTTCCTTGGCATTTTTGATGCCCGAGATGATGTATCCCACCTCACCCGTGCGTAATTCCTTTCGGGGAATCATATCCATCTTCAACACACCCACCTCGTCAGCGTCGTACTCCATACCGGTATTGAAGAATTTTACCTTATCACCCTGACGAATTACGCCATTATTAATCTTGAAGTAAGCAATGATGCCTCGGAACGAGTTGAACACCGAGTCGAAAATCAATGCCTGCAACGGTGCCTTTTCGTCACCCTCGGGATGTGGAATGCGCTCGACGACAGCATTCAGGATGTCCTCCACGCCCTCACCGGTTTTTCCACTGGCACGAATGATATCCTCAGGATCACAACCAATCAGATCGACAATTTCGTCCTCCACCTCATCAGGCATGGCTGACGGCATATCAATCTTGTTGATGACGGGAATAATCTCAAGGTCGTTGTCAATAGCCAGATAGAGGTTCGAAATAGTCTGTGCCTGCACGCCCTGTGTGGCGTCGACCACCAGCAGGGCACCTTCACAAGCGGCTATGGAACGCGACACTTCATACGAGAAGTCCACGTGTCCCGGGGTGTCAATGAGGTTCAGAATATATTTTTCACCCTTGTACATATACTCCATCTGGATGGCGTGGCTCTTAATCGTAATGCCGCGCTCACGCTCCAGGTCCATGTCGTCCAACATCTGTCCCTCCGTCACCTGGATGGTCTTGGTGAACTCCAGCAGACGGTCGGCCAGCGTCGACTTCCCATGGTCGATATGTGCAATGATGCAGAAATTTCTTATATGCTCCATAATCGTGAAAACACAAATAGCTTTGCAAAGATACATAAAAAATTCGAAACGACCTACACAAGCGTGCAGATTTTAAAACTTTTTTTCGTTTCGCTTATTCGAGTTCGAAAATTCCAGAAGGTGAATTACGCTTGAGAACCTCCAGATGGAAGTCAACACCAGCAATGATTCCGAAGTCACGCAACACGCTCTCAACGGTCTTGCGTGCCAGTTCCGGATGGTTGTTTTCCTCGCTCAGGTGGCACAGCCACACATTGCGCAACAGCTCAGTCATATTCTCAACCAGAGCCAGTCCACAGTTGCGGTTGCTGAGATGTCCCGTATCTGAAAGGATGCGCGTCTTGAGGAACTGCGGATAAGGTCCGTTCATCACCATCTCTTCGTCATGATTGGCCTCAATAACCAAATGGTGTGCATTACGGATGTACTCTTTCATTTCGTCAGTCACCATCCCCACATCGGTCATGATGCAGAAGTTAGTTCCTTCGGCCTCAATGAAATAACCAACGTTGTCACTACTGTCGTGAGGTACTCCGAAAGGGGTCACCTTGAAGTCTCCGATTTCGATGGTCTTACCCTTCTCTATGACGCGAACAAGGGCAGCAGGAATCTTCTGCGATATACAGTAGTTGCGCGTAATGCCTACATGGACCTCATGTGTAGCATAGACAGGAATTTGGTAGTCATTGCTGAAAGAACCCACCGACTTGATATGGTCAGCGTGATCGTGGGTGATGAGCACATGATGAACCTCAGAAAGACTAAATCCGTAAGTACGGAAATCTTTCTTCAGGCCGCGCAGACCGACTCCAAGGTCTATCAGCAGGGCATCGTTTGGAGTGGCTAGCAAGTAGCAGTTACCACTGCTTCCACTACCGAAAGAGATGAATTTCATCATACACTCTTGCCAAAATTTGTGCAAAGGTATAAAAAAGTTAAGAAATAAGAGACAAGAATTAAGAGTTTTTTGTATCTTTGCAGAGAAATTTTACATATTTAATGGTTATGCGACTACTTTTTCCCTTTCTGACAGTTGTTCTGATGGCGAGCTGCAACACTGGATTCAACGGAAACGACGAGGCAAAGGCCACCGCAACCCAATGGGCTGAGGCATATTTCAACTGCGATTTCAAGGATGCCGCCAATTATACGACGCCAGAGAGCGAACAATGGTTACGCTTTGCCGCGTCGAACACTACGGAGGAGGACTTGAAACTGGTGAATGGCGGGGCAACAGCAAGTGCTGAGGAATATTTCACGGTAGCCAACGACACCCTGCGTGTGGTCACCGTAACCGTCAGGAATTTTCTAAAAGCCACCGCTGTCGGTGCACCCGCAGAAATACAACAGGAAGGCACCTTCCTGGTAACTGTTGTCCATCGCAATGGAGAGTGGAAGGTTAGAATGGAAGGCCTACCGCGAAATGAAAAGCAAAGTCGCGACTGAGTTTGGGGTGCACTATCGGAAAGTGCTCGCGACTGTCATTATACACTGGATTGATGGCCTTCATACCCATGTCGAAACGCAGGATGAAATAGTCGAAATTCAAGCGGAATCCCAAACCATAGCTGACGGCTATCTGTTTCCAGAATTCTGAAAACTTAAACTGTCCGTCCGGAACGTCCTCGTAATCGCGTAAGTTCCATATATTACCAGCATCCACAAACAGCGCACCGTCCAATTTCCAAAACAGGTGGGCACGATATTCCATGTTCAGGTCGAGTTTCATGTCACCGATATGGTAAATATAAATTACCTTACCATCCTCGTTGGAAAAGCTTCCCGGACCCAGACTGCGTACACTCCATCCACGAACGCTGTTGGCACCACCCGAGAAATAGCTCTTCTCGAAAGGCAGTACGTCACTGTTGCCATAAGGATAGGCTATGCCCAACCCCGCATGGAACACGAGTTGGCGACGATAGCCTAGCTGAAGGTTACGCGTATAGTCCACATCACCCTTCACGTATTGTGCATAAGCCACATCCAGAAAAGTATATTCGCCCTCTTCATTCTTGTGGAATCCAAAGGAGTGAGCCATCAGGTCCAGCAGGTTACCACCCGTCTCGATGTTCGTCTTGATGGCAAATCGACCGTTGTTATAGCTATAGCGGAAGCCCGTGCGCATAATAAAGAGGTCAGAGTAGTTGATGAGCACCAACGAATTACGCCTCGCGGCATCATCCAGATAGTCTTCCCTGAACTTGTCGCTAATCCAGGGCATCGAGATGAAATTCAATTCGAGCACGTCTATCTGGTAGCGGTCGTAACGTTGAGGATTGTTCCATTTATAGCGCCAACTGGCATTCATCACACGACGCAGAAACTCGGGACGATTCTGCAAATCGTACAGCAACGAGACCTCAGACGATGCGTTGATACGCTGACGGAACGCGTTGGACAGAAAGGGGGCAATGAATCGTGGGAACGACAAACTCGTCTGCAGGCTGTATTCCAGGAAGTTGGAGTTGGAATAGCCCTCGAGTCCCTTGATGGCCTCATAGGCTCCGCGCAATTCGACGGAGAACAGTTCGGAACCACGGAAGATGTTACGGTTCTGATAGGTCAACGAGGTGGCAAATCCCAAGTCACCCGCGGTATTGGTACCTTCTGGTTGAAACGAAATCGACGATGGTTTGTTGGTGCTTAGCTGGATATCGCAATCGAGCAGCCTCTTTTCGGTGTCTTCCTGGAAACTGATGTTCGTATAGCGAATGGCTCCCAAACGTCCGAAATGGTTGTAGGTCGCTTGCTGGTCACTAGCTGAATACAAGTCGCCCGAACGGATGAAGGTATTGTTGCGTAACACGTTGGGACGCAGGTGGATAACCGTATCGTTGGCATTGCCACTATGGAAACGGATGTCACGGATAGTGTACTGCAGGTGAGTGGTGTCGGTCACCTGATTGTTGCGGAAACGGTGCAGCACCAGCGTCAGGTCAATACCGGTAGTACCGGGGACAGAGTCAGCCCTGTAAGTGATGAAGTCCTTGTTAAAACGGTAATAACCCGTATTGGTCAGCAACTGGGTGATACGCTTGCGCTCATTGTCGAGGGTCTCCAGACTGAAGGTCATCCCACGCTGCAAGCCACGATTCTCGGGTTTGTCCACCTCCAGAATCTGCGCTATCACCGTATCCTGTATGTCGTAATCGACGTGACGGAGCGAATAAATGGGACCCGGATGAACATTATATATAGTACGCAGTTTGCGTCCCTTCGTCGTATTGTCAGCGTCAACCGTCGCACGCAGGTAACCCATATTCTGAATCTGCGCCTGCAGACTCTTGATCGACAACAGCGTCTGCACCGAGTCATAGAGCACAGGAGCCTCTCCGATGTTGCGCAACATGCGGTTGACCCACCGCGACGTGTCACGTCCGGAGAGTGAATAGGTATAGAGGGGTATCTTGACTGCTGAAAACCATCGAGAATTACCGGTCTGACGGATGTAGTCCCTCATCTCGGTGGTGGTCAGGCCACGAACAGGAGCGTCACTTTTCACCTGCACCTTATCCAACAGATATTCGCCTTCAGCGACATATTTCGTCTCTGAACACGAGGTCAAAATCACGACCAACAGGGTGCCAATGAAAAAAAACTGCTTCATTTTCGAGGCAAAGGTACGAAAAAAACTAAACTTTTTCGTAATTTTGCACACAAATAATGTAAAAAACATGATTAGCAAGAACCAAATCAAGCTGATTCGCTCGCTCGAGCTGAAGAAAAACCGCCGGCGCGAGAACCTTTTCGTGGCCGAAGGGCCAAAGGTCGTAGGTGACCTGTTACAGGCGGGTTACGTCCCCCACTCCATCTTTTCAACCACAGTACAGCCTGATGCGCAGCTCATTACCGACGAAGAGCTGCGTCGCATCAGTTTCCTGCAACACCCGCAGGAGGTACTGGCCCTGTTCCACATTCCGGAACAGTCCTCCGACATCAGCCATCAGCCCTCTTCCCTCGCTTTGGCGCTCGACAGCGTTCAGGACCCCGGCAACGTAGGAACCATCATCCGCATTGCCGACTGGTTTGGCATCGACACCATCTATTGCTCGCCCGACACCGTCGACATCTATAACCCCAAGGTCGTTCAGGCTACCATGGGCAGCATCGCACACGTACATATTATATATTGCGACCTGCTGGAGTTGTTCGCTCACTGCCAATGTCCCGTCTACGGCACCCTGCTTGACGGAAAGAATATCTACGAACAGCCACTCTCCGCTGATGGCATCATCGTTATGGGCAACGAGGGCAACGGCATTTCCGAGGCCGTCCGCCAACACATCAACCACCGTTTGCTCATCCCAAACTATCACACGGGCGACCACACCGCAGAAAGCCTCAACGTGGCCATAGCGACAGCCATCACCTGTGCCGAATTCAAGAGGAGGACCACCCTATGATATTCTATTTCACTGGTACGGGGAATACCCGTTGGGCCGCCCAGCAACTGGCAGAAGCCACCAACGACGAACTGCTATTTATTCCTGACGAACTCAGCAAGGGCGACCTCCACTATACGTTGAAAGACGGCGAACGTCTGGGATTCTGCTTTCCCACCCACGGCTGGCAACCGCCACGCATCGTCCGCGAATTCATCCGCAAAGCCACCTTCACTTTTCAGACATCTTCCGTCAGCCCTCAGCACTCTTACATCTATGCCCTCACAACCTGCGGCGACAACATGGGCTATGCCATGCGAATCTTCGATAAAGAACTGGCACAGAAGGGGTCACACACCGATGCACGCTTTGCCATCGTCATGCCCGAATCCAACGTCTGCTTCTCGTTTCTCCACCTCGACACCGACGAGAAAGCCCTCCGGAAAGTCAATGACGCCCGCCAGCGCATGACGCATATCTGCCAAGTTGTCACCGAACGCCAGCGCAATATCGAAGAACTCGTCAAAGGCGCCATTCCCTTTACCTACACCTACGTCATTGGCGGCTATTATAACAAACATCTGATAACGGACAAACATTTCTGGGTCGATGCTGAGGCCTGCATCCAGTGTGGCCTATGCACCAAACTATGTCCCGTCGACGACATAAAAGGAACACCGCCCGTGTGGCAACACAACGAACGGTGTACGAATTGTCTGGCCTGTTATCATCACTGTCCCCGTCACGCCATCCATTGGGGCGACATGCAACGCGGACAGTATCTGCTCAGTAAACTCTTGGACCGAAAATAGTCGTCCCGATGCGGACCATCGTCGAACCCTCCTCTACGGCTATCTCGTAGTCGTGGCTCATACCCCACGAACGCTCGCAGAAATAGGGCGCATCGGCAAAATAGTGTTCTTTGATTTCGTCAAACAGGCTATGCGCCAATCGGAATTCCGAACGGATCTGTTCCTCGTCGTCCACATATGAAGCCATCATCATCAGTCCACAGATGCGCACATGCTGCAACTGGCGCCATTCGCCACCGGCCATCAGTTCGCGCAGAGCATCGGGCGTCAGACCGTATTTCGTCTCTTCCTCGGCAATATGGAGCTCCAATAATACATCGATAACACGATCATTCTTAGCCGCTTGCTTATCAATCTCGCGCAAAAGCTTCAGCGAGTCCACCGCCTCAATCATCGTCACGTAAGGCGCAATATATTTTACCTTGTTCGTCTGCAGATGACCGATAAAATGCCACTCTATGTCCTTCGGCAGCGTCTCGTGCTTCTGGCGCAGCTCCTGCTCGTGGCTCTCGCCAAACGTACGCTGACCCTCGGCATAAGCAGCCTCGATATACTCGTTGGGATGATACTTGCTGATGGCCACCAGGCGGACGCCTTGTGGCAATCGTGACAACACCTCACGCAGATTTCCTTGAACGTCGTACATATTACGTTGAACGTTGAACATTGAACATTGAACGACGTTAGCCTTCAAACTCCGGCTTGTCGCTTTGCTCCTTCTTAGCGTATTCAAACACATCCATCAGCGTGGTCTCAGCAACGGTGGCAATGACGTAGTCAATCATCGTCGTACCCATCACGCTCTCGATGTTGTTCACGGCACCCTTCAGCGTTCCGGCCTGCACCAGGTAGTTCACGTTCGAACGTTTCTCCTTCTCCGTCTTCTCGTCGATGGTGATAAATTGCAGTTTTGCCTTATACCACTTGTCGGCCATCTCCTCTTCAGAGAAGAAAATCTCCTTATAACTGGCAATCTTGATATCCTCGATAGTAAACTCGCCACTGATATAGCTCGACATTTCTTCCATAATGCGGCTCTCGGCCTCTGTAAAGCTCAGGGCGTCCACTACGTAATTCTCCTTTACCTTCTTCTGCAAGCCGTCCTCCATCACTTTCTCGTAGGCTATCTTGCACTCAAACCAAATTGCTGTTCTTGATCTCATATTTTACCTTTTAACTTTTTTACCTTTTTACTACTTCTGAATAGCCCTGCTATTCGTGTTCAGCTGTTGTTTCTTCTGATTCGTGATACGCTCAATAATCTCTGTGGCAATGAGCTGCGAACGTTCGGGCGTCAGACCTGCGTCGGCACCAATCTCACTCTGCGTCTTCATCAGTTCGTCAATGGTTGATTCGCTCTCCGCCATGAATTTCTTCTCGCTATTGCTCATATACTCCTTATTATATATCTTCGACAGGATGCGGTCGGCCTCCTTCTCGTAGCGTTTGCGGAATATTTCCTCGGCCTTCGCCTGAAAAGCACGCTGGTCAGCCTCGTCCATTACCAGCGAGTCACCATCGCTTGTCACACCCAGTTCTGCCGGGTCGAAACCGTCGTCTATCAGGTCGTCGGTCGGTGTGCGCGGAGCAGGTTTCACAAACTCAATAGGCTGAGTTTCAGGGAAATACTCGAAATACAAGCCCACACATATCGCCGTAGCGACCAGGGCAATGACAACGGTCAAGACTGACCTGAAACTCGCCCGACGCTTCATGATGGCTTTCACCATGTCTGCAGGCGTGTCGAAACGACCCTCGGGAGTCTCGCTGACGGCTTTCTTCAGTGCCGTACGATACTCCAGCGGCAGGTCGCTCTGGTCATACAGACTGAGCATAAACTTACCGATGCTGTAGATGTCGCAGCGGTCGTCTATCGTACCGCCGTTCAACACCTCGGGAGCCACAAACTCGGCGTCGTCACCATAGAACGCCCGCTGATCACTCAGTCCACCATAGAACGAGCCGTGCGTCAGCAACAGCGCACTGTTGTCACCCTTGCGCACAAATACCGTCTTCGGCGAGAAGCACACGTGGCGCAAACCCTGCTCGTGCAGATACGTCGTAGCATCCGCCAGCGACGTCAGCACGTTGTCCATGAATCCCTTCTCGGCCACCACTGCCGGGTTATCCTTCAGCAACTGGTCGAAAGACTGGTAGTTTCCCAATTCCAACTCCAGGCGCGTCACGTCACCCTCGTCGTTCGTCACGGGCGTAAAGTGCAGCTGGTGTTTGTCCATCAGCGTCTTATTTCGCTCACACTCCGCCTGCAGGGCCTTTGCAAAAGCGATGTTCTGGTTCAGTTCCGGACGAATGTCCACCACACTACGCCATTTGCCGTCCACCTGCTCACGATAGAAACCGCCTATCGGCAGCATCACCGGATGCTTCTTGCCATCATTCCTGGCTGCCAGTAACTCTTCGTAATTCATGTTTTATTCAGTTTTGATGTGCAAAAGTACACAAAAAAGAATAAAGCACCAAATTTTCGAGCAGCGAACGTAATAAATGCTTGCATTTTTTTGCTGAGTCACGAGAAAATCCATCCACAGGGTCGTATCGGGCAATACTTTCGGAGTAATCGAAAATACTCCAAGAGTATTCAAAATTACTTTCGGAGTATTACATTTTAGTGCCGGGCGGTTGAAGGGAAAAAGTGCCGTGCAAACAGGGAGGAAGTGCCTATGGAAAAGGGAGCGAGACGTAAGGTAAGCGGATTCGGGCGGCCGCCCGAATTAATGTGGGCGGCCGTGCTTATTATTGCGGGCGGGAGGCCTTTCGTTCGAAAATATCCAAATAAATTTGGTATTTTGCTCACTTATTCGTAACTTTGCAGGCAGAAACATAAATATTGCAGCAATTATTATGAATAAGAACGAAAGATTTGTTATCACCATCAATCGCGAACTGGGCAGTGGTGGTCGTACCGTAGGCCGTAAACTGGCCGAGAAGTTAGGTGTGGAATTCTGCGACAAGCTTGTCATCAAGGGCTTGCAAAAGGAGTACCACCTCAGCGTCGAGGAAATCGAGAGACAGAAGGGCGAGAGCAGTTCCTGGTGGACTGAGGTCAAGCGCGCCCTGAACGTTGCCCCAGGCATGGTCGGCAGCGTGGCCTATGCTGAAGCCATGAACAATGAAGGCATGTATCCCCCCACCACCAAGGAGATGTTCCAGACGGAGACAAGGATGTTGCAGGACATTGCCGAACAGGAGTCGCTCGTTGTCGCCGGACGCTCTGGATTCTACGTATTCCGCAACCACCCCAACCACCTGAACATCCTCATCCAAGCATCCATGCCCTTCCGCGTGGAGCGCGTCATGCGCAAGCAGGGACTCACCGAGGACGAGGCTCGCAAGACCATCGAGCAGGTGGACCAGATGCGTGAGAGCTACGTCAAGAAATATACCAACACCTCACGCTACGACACCCGCAACTACGACCTCGTGATGACCGCTGACGGCAAGACCGAGGACGAACTGGTGGCCGACATCTTGAAGTTCATCGGTTGAAGCTCACTATCAAAGGATACAGCACCCTCACCGAGGATGCTATCTATACCACACCTTAATTAGCACTCGCGGTAGAAGTCGAGGGCGTCGCGGATTTCGTCCTCTGAGGCGGTTTGGTTGATGCGGATATCGCCAACATCTCCGAGGAGGGTGAAATTGATGTCGCTGCCGGTGTTCTTCTTGTCGTGATGCATGAGTGCGAGGAGCTGGGGGTAGTCGTCGCAGGTAATGGGCATACGGCCGTAGTGAGACTTGATGGCGGCAACGGTCTGGCGCATCTTATGCTGCGGGAAACCGGTCTTGACACAACAGAGGTAGAGCTCGACGATGAGTCCATAGGCGACGGCATAGCCGTGGAGGACGGGCTTACGCTCAAGAGCCAGCGACTCGAAGGCGTGACCGGCGGTATGGCCGAGGTTGAGGGCCTTGCGGATGCCGTGCTCGGTGGGGTCTTCGGTGACGATGCGCTGCTTGACAGCAACGCTTTCGGCGAGCATGGGAGCTAGAGAATCTAGATGGTCTAGATTTTCTAGATATTCTAGAAACGCCAGCAGTTCAGCCCACATGCGGTCGTTGGAGATAAGGCCGTGTTTGAGCATCTCGGCATAGCCGGAGAGGAGGTTCTCGCGGTCCATGGTGCGCAGGAAGGTGGTGTCGAGGATGACGGAGCTGGCATTGGAGAAAACACCGATCTCGTTTTTCAGTCCCCCGAAATTAAAGCCTGTCTTGCCGCCCACGGAGGCATCGACCATGGAGAGCAGTGTGGTGGGGATGTTGATGTACTGAATGCCGCGCTTGAAGGTGGAGGCGGCGAAACCACCGAGGTCGGTGACCATACCGCCACCGAGATTGATCATGAGCGAATGGCGCGTGGCCCCGAGGCGCTGGAGTTCGGACCAGACGTGGGTGACGGAGTCGAGCGTCTTGTGGGTGTCGGTGTCGGGTATGACGATGCGCTGTGCGTCGCGCATGCAGTCGTAATCGGCGACGACGGGCAGACAGAGCCGCTCGGTGGTGGTGTCGACAAGTACAAACAACTGGTCATATTGACAAGCAGCAATCGCTTCATTGAGCGATTGCTGCAAGTTATCGGAAATGATGACTTTTTGAGGTTCCATAGGGTTATTCACCAATATATTTCGCGATGGTCTGAATGCACTTATCGGCATTGACGGGTTTCGCCAAGAAGTCGTCGCAACCGGCATCGAAGGCCGCGTGGCGATCGCTGTCGAAGGCGTTGGCGGTAAGTGCAATAACAGGCAGTTCGGGCTGTGCGGCCTTGATTTGGCGCGTGGCCTCGAGTCCGTCCATGACGGGCATCTTGATATCCATGAGCACGAGGTCGGGTTTCTCGGACGCTGCCAGTTCTACGGCTTCCTGCCCGTTACGGGCACGGAAGAATTCGTAGTGACGCTTCAGGATATAATTCATCAGCATGTAGTTGCTGTCGTTGTCTTCTGCTATAAGTATTCTTTTCATAACTTTAAACTTTAAACCTTAAACTTTGAATTACGCTCTTCCGCCCTGATTAGAGTAGGCTGTTCCTTCGTGAACACCCTCACCAGGTACATAACCCTTCCAACGCCAGAGCTTGGTCATATCCTCGAGGGTCTTGCCCTTGGTCTCGGGAACCAGTCGCCATACGAAGATGGCTGCGATGACGCAGATGCAACCGTAGAGACCATAGGTGAACCAATGGCCGAAGTCGTCGCCCTCGGTGAGGTGCATATTGAACATCGGCACGAAGGTGGAGGATACGATGAAGTTGAAGATCCACTGGAAAGCCACGGCGATGGCTACAGCGGCACCACGGATGGTGTTGGGGAAGATTTCGGCAATGAGTACCCAGCAGATGGGACCCCACGAGAACATGAAGCATGCCGAATAGAGGAGCAGTGAGGCGGCGGTGACAAGCTCGAGACCGGCATGGCCGAAGGTGACGGCGACGCCGAAGGCACCAAGTGCCATGCCCAGTGAGCCGAAGATGAGGAGGGGTTTGCGTCCCCACTTCTCGACGGTAAAGATGGCGACGAGGGTGAAGAGGATGTTGATGACACCCATGAAGACGGTGATCATCATCGGGTTGTCCATGCCCATATCGCCGAAGATGCGCGGTGCATAGTAGAGTACGGCATTGATACCGACGGCCTGCTGGAAGACGCTGAGCATGATGCCGATGAAGATACACAAGGCACCGTAGGACATGAGGCGTTCGGTCTTCTGAACGAGTGTCTCCTTGATGGCCTTGAGAATGAACTGAGCACGCTCGCTGCCGTTGATGCGCGTCAGTACGCCAAGTGCGCGCTGGTCCTTGCCAATAGAGACAAGGTAACGCGGCGACTCAGGCACGAAGCAGATGAGCAGTGCGAAGAGTCCTGCGGGGACGGCCTCGGAACCGAACATGTAGCGCCAACCGGTGGTAACGGTCCACTGTGCTGCGGGATTGATGGCTGCGATACCCTTACCCATTTCCTCTACGAGGGGCTGGATGTGGTCGCCAAGGATGAAGAAGTTAACGAAATAAACCACCAGCTGACCGAAGATGATGGCAAACTGGTTGCAGGAGACGAGCATGCCTCGGATGTTGGAGGGTGCTATCTCGCTGATATACATCGGGCAGATGGCCGATGCGAGACCTACGCCGATGCCACCAATGACGCGGTAGATGTTGAACATGATGAGCAGTGAGTAGGTGGGTTCTCCGTGGGTGAAGAACAGGAACTCGGGCTCCATGGATCCCAGTGCGGAGATAAAGAAGAGGAGTCCGGCGATAATCAGCGAGCGCTTACGTCCCAGATTGGTTGCCAGGAAGCCTGAGAGAGCAGAACCGATGATACAGCCTATGAGTGCGCTGGCAGAGGTGAATCCGTGCCACCCATCGGTGTAGGCAAAGTCCTTTGACTCCATGAAAAACGCCTGAAGACCCTTTTCGGCTCCAGAGATAACAGCCGTGTCGTAACCGAACAATAGTCCACCCAAGACGGCGACCAAAACAATTGAGAAAAGGTAGGCCGAGCTACCACGTTTTTGGTATTCCATATCTGATTTTTTATTGGTTATTCGTTAACAGATTACAAAAGTAATGCTTTTCTTTGAAATTATCTTGCAAATTCCATACTTTTTAACTAATTTTGCTGTTTTCAACAGCGAAAATAGGCTACACCTCGGAAAAAATCAAATTTTATTTGGTTTTTCGCTCGGTTTGCACTATCTTTGCAAATTGTAATGGCTTTTGAGCAAGTTATAGGACAACGAGAGGTGCAACAACGCCTAATACGGATGGTGGATGAAGACCGTCTGCCACATGCTATCATGCTGACCGGACCACAAGGTGCGGGGAAGCTGGCACTGGCCATCGGTTTTGCCAAAGTATTGCTGTCGCAAGGCGGCGAAACGAGTATGTTCGGCGAACCCGTCGAGAGTCCGATGCTTCGCAAACTGGAGCATCCCGACCTGCACTTCACCTATCCTACTATCAAGCTGCCCTCGATGAGTGCCGACCACAAACCGGTAAGCGACGATTTCGCCCGCGAGTGGCACGAACTGGTGATGGCGGGTCCTTACTTCACCATGAACGAATGGTTGGAACTGATGGGCGGTGAGAATCAGCAGGCCATCATTACCGCAGGTGAGAGTGACGAACTGGTGCGTAAGTTGTCGCTGAAGTCGAGCCAGGGAGGCTATAAGGTCAGCATCGTGTGGTTGCCCGAGCGCATGAATCAGGAATGTGCGAACAAAATCCTGAAATTGCTGGAGGAGCCGCCCTCGCAGACGATATTCCTCATGGTGTGCAACGAGCCCGAAAAGCTGTTGGAGACCATCCGCAGTCGTGTGCAGCGCATAGACGTGAAGAAGATTGCCACCGAGGATATCCGTCAGGCACTGATGGAGAAGCGCGGACTGACGGAAGACGAAGCACAGCGCATCAGTCGCATGGCAAACGGCAGTTGGCTGAAGGCGTTGGAAATGCTGAGTGCGGATTCGGAGAACGAGCTGTTTCTTGATATGTTCCAGACGCTGATGCGCCTGTCGTACCAGCGTAAGGTGAAAGACCTGAAAACGTGGTCGGAGCGCATGGCATCACTGGGGCGTGAGAAGCAGAAGCGGTTCCTGGATTATTTCCTGCGGCTCGTGCGTGAGAACTTTATGTATAACTTCAAGCAGGAAGAGCTTTGTTACATGACGCAGCGCGAAGAGGATTTCGCCAAGAATTTCGCGAGATTCATCAACGAAGCCAACGTGCTGCCCATCTACGACCTTATCAACAAGGCCATCCGCGACATCGGACAGAACGCCAATGCGAAGATCGTGTTTTACGACATGGCACTGCAAATGATAGTACTTCTGATTCAGAAGTGACTTGTCACGGAATTACGGAATAACGAAATAATGAAATTAAGATAAAAAAATGGAAAAAGAACTCGAGATAAAGACCGGTTGCGACCGAGGGCTATGTAAAAATGCCATCGGACGTCAGGATCGTCAGTTGAATACCTACGACTGGTTGGCCGACGTGCCAGGGAATGCCGACACAACGGATTTGGTGGAGGTACAGTTCAAGCATACACGCAAGGGCTATTACCACAATGTGAACAATCTGCCGCTGAAGAAGGGTGACATCGTGGCCGTAGAGGCGAACCCGGGTCACGACATCGGTGTGGTGACGCTGACAGGACGACTGGTGCACATGCAGCTGAAGAAGGCGAACCTGAAGAGTGCTGACGACATCCGCCGCATCTATCGCATAGCGCGCCAGACCGACATCGACAAATTCAAGGAGTCGAAGCGTCTGGAACATGCAACGATGATTGAAAGCCGTCAGATTGCCAAGAATCTGGGGCTGAAGATGAAGATTGGCGACGTAGAATATCAAGGTGACGGTCAGAAGGCCATTTTTTACTATATTGCCGACGAGCGTGTGGACTTCCGCCAGCTCATCAAGGACTTGGCAGCCGCATTCCATATCCGTGTGGAGATGAAGCAGATTGGTGCGCGTCAGGAAGCCGGACTCATTGGCGGTACTGGTCCCTGTGGACGTGAGCTCTGCTGTGCCACGTGGATGAAAAACTTCGTATCGGTCGGAACGTCTTCGGCTCGTTTCCAAGACATCTCGCTGAATCCGCAGAAACTGGCAGGTATGTGTGCCAAGTTGAAGTGCTGTCTGAACTACGAGGTGGACGACTACGTAGAGGCAAGCCGTAAGTTGCCGTCGAAAGAAGCCATCCTGCAGACGCAAGATGCTGACTACTATTATTTCAAGGCCGACATTCTGGCAGGGCTTATCACCTACTCTACCGACAAGAACATTGCCGCCAATCTGGAGACGATTACTGCCGAACGTGCCAAACAGATAGTGGAGATGAACCGTCAGGGCGAGAAACCGGAATCGCTATTGGAGGACGGCAAGAAGAAAGCCCCACAAGGTCCTATCGACTTGGCGACTCAGGAGAATATTGCCCGTTTCGACCGTGCCAAGAAAAAAAAGAAAAAGAAGAAGAGAAAGCCCCAGCAGCCCCAAGATGCCCAATAGTAAGTATACCTTATTATATATAAGTAGCCTCGCGCTGCTTATCTTGTTGCTGACAGCCTGTGACAAGCGGATTGTCTATAATCACTACGAACACACCCCACTGTCAGGATGGGAACGTAACGACACACTCTCGTTTGCCGTCGGGCCTGTCGGCGAGTCGGGATCATACGTGGAGGATTTGGGCCTGCGTATCAGCAATGAATATCCGTTTATGAGTCTGAGTCTGATTGTCGACCAAGAGGTTAGTTCTACGCACGAAAAGCGCCGCGACACGCTTGCTTGCGACCTTATCAGCGGGCAGGGTGTTGTCAAGGGGCAAGGTGTGAGCCAATATCAGTATTCGTTTCACTTGACCACAATGGAGCTGCAAAGTGGCGATAAGCTCTATGTATCCGTGCGCCATGACATGAAACGAGAAATACTTCCGGGCATATCGGATGTTGGACTGAAGTTAAGCAGGAAATAGCCTTCCTAACTCCTCAACAGATTGCGGCTGGCGTCGAGGCGCAGGAAGATAAACAGCAAGAAGGTGAATCCCCATAGCGAAGAACCGCCATAGCTGAAGAACGGCAGCGGGATGCCGATAACGGGCGTCAGTCCGAGCACCATACCAACGTTGATAAACAGGTGGAACAGGAAGATGGACAGTACGCAATAGCCGTAGATACGTCCGAACGGGCGGGGCTGTCGTTCGGACAAATAGATGAGCCGCAGTATCAGCGCCAAGAACAACACCAACACACCAGCCGATCCCAGGAATCCTTCCTCTTCGCCAACAGTGCAGAAAATGAAGTCGGTGTCCTGCTCGGGAACGAACTTCAATTTAGTCTGTGTTCCATTGAGGAATCCCTTGCCCTCGAGTCCTCCGGAGCCTATGGCAATCTCCGACTGGTGTACGTTATATCCCGCACCACGCAAGTCTTCATCCAATCCCAGCAGTACGTTGATACGTGAGCGCTGGTGAGGTTCCATCACGTTCTGCATGATGAAGTCGGCACCATAGAAGAATCCCAGGGACCCTAAGGCGAACAATGCTATAAAGAAATAGGAACGTATGCGCGTGCCTAAGCCTTCCCACAGTAAATATACTACGAGCAGAGCCGTCAGTCCCAGTTGAATATAGGTGATGTCGAAGGACAGTTTCAGGAATATGAGTGACACGAGCGTTGCACCAATGCAGTAGAGCAGCAACTTCCATGCCAGGCGACGGTTGCAATAGACCCATACCATGCCGATGGAGAAAAGCTGTATCAGCAAGATGACCGAGAACTTGCCAACGCTGGTGGGTGTCTCGCCGAAGTGGACGTCAGCAAAGCGGATGCCTACTACGAAATAGATGACCATAGCCACTCCCGTAAACAGGATGGAGCCCGGCATTCCCTCACGGTAGAACATGAGGAAGAAGGCGAGATAGACCAATGCGGAACCCGTCTCACGCTGCAACACGATACATATCATCGGCATCAGGATGAGCAGCAACGTCATTCCGAAATGTTTCCAGATGTGGATGCTATAACCGTAAGCCGACATGAATTTCGCCAGTGCCAGTGCTGTGGCGAATTTGGCAAACTCGGCAGGTTGCAGTCGCAGCGGACCCAGTACGAGCCACGAGCGCGACCCCTTGATACTATGTGGATTGAATATCGTGGCAAAAAGCAGTAAGAGCAGTGCGGCATAAATGATGTAGGAAAAAGTGTCGTAGAATCTGTCGTCAAGCATGACGATAACGAATCCCAGCGCAATACTCGTCCCGATCCAGACAATCTGCATACCCGAACGTGTGTCGAGGCTGAAGATGTCCGTCTCGCCATACGAATAACTGGCTCCGCAGACACTGATCCATCCGAAGGTCAGCAAGGCGATATAAATAGCTATCGTCCACCAGTCGATGCTGCGCAATACACTCTGTTGCTTCTTACCTGCTTGTTGTACCATACGATATATGTCTGTGTTGGAATTCACTGGCTCGCTTCTGTGAGGCTTCCGACAGTTTTCCGTGAATATACTGTTCCATGATGAGTCCGCCGAGAGGGACACCATACGTGGCACCCCATCCACCGTTCTCCACATAAACGGCAACGGCAATCTTCGGATTGTCCATCGGGGCAAACCCCATGAACACCGAGTGGTCGTGACCGCGGTTTTGGGCGGTACCAGTCTTGCCACACGCCTGGAAATCATAACGGGACAGTTCGTGACACGTTCCGCCCGTAGCCGAAGCCCTCATACCTTGCACCACGTAGTCGTAAGACTCACGAGTGGCCTTGGTGCGGCGGTGCTGGGTGTAGAGGGTATCGAGTTTCTCACCTTGCACGTGCTTGACGACGTGGGGGGTGATGAACCATCCGCGATTGGCAATCGTGGCACCCAGATTGGCAATCTGCAAGGGAGTGGCAGTGACCTCACCTTGTCCGATGGCAATGGAAATGACGGTCAGTCCGTTCCACGACTTCTTGTAACGGTTGTCATAGTAGTCGCCGTTGGGAATCATGCCGCGTTTCTCGCCTGGTAAATCAATACCCAACGGATAGCCAAAGCCCATCGACACCATATAGTCGCGCCACACGTTCATGGCATCGTGAACGTTGCCGTATTTGCTGATGTTCTGGTTTATCATGTAGTAGAGTCCCCAGCAGAAATAACCGTTGCATGACGTTGACAACGCAGGCACCAGGGGCAAGGGAGAGCCATGACCGTGACAACCCACGTGCAGACCTTTGAAATTGAAGCCGTGACCGCAAGGATAGGCGGTATGTGTAGGATGCAGAATTCCCTCAGACATGAAGGTCAGTCCCTGGGTGGTCTTAAACGTTGAACCCGGCGGATACATACCCATGATACTACGATTCAAGAGGGGTTTCCATACGTTGCGCTGCAGTTCCTGATGACTCTTCGAACGTTGGCGTCCCACCATCATTCGCGGGTCGTACGACGGTGAAGACACCATGCAGAGCACTTCACCCGTCGAGGGTTCTATAGCAACGATAGAGCCGATTTTTCCTTCCATCAGTCGTTCGCCTAATGCTTGCAAGTCGGCGTCAAGACTTAGTGTCAGGTTCTTTCCTGCCACAGGACGACGGTCGAACTTTCCGTTCTGATAGCGTCCTTGTATGCGACCATGTGCATCGCGCAACAGGATCTGAATACCCTTTTCTCCTCGCAGTTGTTTCTCATAACTGCGCTCAATACCCAGTTTACCAATGTAGTCGCCAGCCTGATAGTATTCGTCCTCCTCGATATCGGCAGGAGACACTTCTGCCACATCACCTAGGACATGGGCAGCAAAGGGGTATTGATATTGTCGGATGGTACGACGCTGAACGTAGAAACCGGGGAAGCGGAACATCTTCTCCTGGAAGACGGAGAAGTCCTTGTCCGACAACTGACTCATGAATATCTGCTGTGTGAATCGCGAATAGCCGGGGTTCTTGTTGCGATCCTTGATGGTTTCCATCCTGCGGTCGAACTCATCGCGAGTGATGTTCAGGGCCTCACAGAAGTCGAGCGTATCGAGATGGTCTTTGGCTTCATTCATCACCACCATGATGTCGTAGGCTGGCTGATTGTACACCAGCAACTTGCCGTTACGGTCGGTGATGACGCCCCGCGAGGGGTATTCAATCTTTTTCAGAAATGCGTTCGAGTCGGCACTCTTCTTGTAGTCGTCGCTGGATATCTGCAACTGAAACAGTCGGATGATGTATACCACCACAATGAGTATGGCCACTCCGCCAATGACATAGTGCCTGTATTCTGCCCCGTAATCCTTCATTTACTGCTTGCTTTTGAAGATTTCAAAGGTGTAAATGAACAGCACCGTTATCACCGTGCTGCCAACGATGCACATAACCCATTGCAGCCAGTTGAAGAAGTTGAAGAACTCAAGCGAATAAAACAGTATACAAAAGAGCAATACCAGCGTAATCATGTATACAGAATACTTGCTGGGCCCGAGTGTTGTTAATGATGGTTTCAAATTTTCAGCCGAATCACGCGGGAGGAACAATTGGACATAATACGGCTGTATGGCAGCAATGAATGTCAGCGATGCAGCCGCCACGCCTGGTGTGTTTGCAAAGATGTCAATAAACAGTCCGAGGAAAAAGCTCCATAGCAAAACAGCCCATTTGGGTTGGTCCTGCTCGAAGCTAAGCACGAAATAGACATATAGCAGCGGTGTGGCATAGTGGAATAAATGGATACGTCCCAACACAATAGTCTGTGCCAGTACGAAAAGGACAAATACCAATCCACGTTTCAGCAAATCTGCCGTCATAAACTTCTTACCTCTTACATCTTACATCACTCCGAAACGTTCAGCTTCAGCGAGTCTCTTGCGGCCTGCATCAGTCGCATCCGTTCAGCAATCGTCTTATCACTGATGACCACTACATCACGTAGATTGCCGAAATCCGTCGACAACCGTACTTGCAGACGATACGATAGTCCGTCGCGTGAGTTGTATACCTGCTTTATTTGACCTACGAGTATCCCTGATGGGAAAATGGTCGAGAAACCGTTCGTTTCCACCCAGTCACCCTTGTTGAATCGTGCGTGACGGGGAATATCCTCCACATAAGCAATTCCTGCGTCCCTGCCGTCCCATCGCAGCACACCAAAATAGCCTCTGTTACGGATGGCACAGCTGATGCGCGACGATTTCATGTTAAGCACGGGAATAACAATGCTGTAATGGGCACTGGTTAAGTAAACTACACCGACGACACCCTTTCCACAGGCTACACCCATCCCGACCTCGACACCGTCCTTCTCACCTTTGTCGATGGTTATCAGGTTGTTTGCCAGATGCAGTTCGTTGGTTACCACCTTGGCGGGTATCAGTTTGTATTGCTGTAGTTTCTCCAGTTCCTGTCGCTCTTTGACGTCCGTCTCGGTAGTCGCCTCTGCATAGAGACGTCGCAACTGAGTGACCTGACGCTCCAGATAGAAATTGCGAAGCGTCAAGTCCTCATTGACTTTAGTCATCGAGAAGAACGACTCCATCCACGATGTCCATTCGTACACCTTACCCGTAACCCAATTGGCAGACGTAAACCATACGCTATTCTGATAGTTGTTATACTGAAACAGCAGTACGGCACACAATACCTCGAGCAGTACGAACAGAAACCAGTGGAAATGGTTCTTCAGAAACTCCAGCAGGTTTCTCATCTACGGTCAAATAACTTTAACCATTAACCGTAATTATCTCATCAGGAACGAGAAGCGGTCAACATTCTTCAGTGCAATGCCGGCACCTTTAGCCACTGAGTGCAATGGGTCTTCGGCAATGTGGAACGGAATATTGATCTTGTTCTCCAGACGACGATCCAGACCACGCAGCAGTGCACCGCCACCTGCCAACCAGATACCATTCTTCACGATATCGGCATACAATTCGGGAGGCGTATTCTCCAAAGCAGAGAGCACGGCGTTCTCTATCTTAGCAACGGTCTTATCCAGACAGTGGGCAATTTCCTGGTAGCATACGGGAACCTCCATAGGTAAAGCGGTAATACGGTTAGGTCCGTGAACGACGTAGTCCTCTGGAGCCTCATCGCCCAGGTCTGTCAGTGCCGAACCCACAGCAATCTTGATACGCTCGGCCATACGCTCTGATACCTTCACGTTGTGCTGACGCGACATATATTCCTGGATATCAGCGGTCAGATCATCACCAGCGGTACGAATCGAGTTGTTCGACACGATACCACCCAGTGAAATAACGGCAATCTCAGTAGAACCGCCACCGATATCAACAATCATGTTACCCTCGGGGGCCTCTACGTCGATACCAATTCCGATAGCAGCGGCCATCGGCTCGAAAATCAGATATACGTCACGACCGTCGGCATGTTCTGCAGAGTCACGTACGGCACGCAATTCCACCTCAGTAGAACCTGAGGGTACACCAATCACCATACGCAGTGAGGGTGAAAACAGGCGGTGGCCAGTGTGTACCATCTTAATCAGTCCACGCATCATCTGCTCACAAGCAGAGAAATCGGCAATCACGCCGTCTCTCAGCGGACGCACGGTACGTATATTGTCATGTGTCTTCTCATACATCATCTTGGCCTTCTCACCCACAGCAATCATTTTGTCGGTGTGGCGATCCAGCGCAACTACTGACGGCTCGTCAACCACAATCTTATCATCACTGATAATGATAGTGTTAGCCGTTCCCAGGTCCATTGCTATCTCCTGAACAAAACTAAAAAATCCCATAAAAACTTAACTTCTTTAACTTCTCTTACTACTTAACTTCTTTATTTCTCGAACCAAGCGTGAATGGCTGTGTCGTAGTGCGAGCTGACGCCAAAGGCACGTGTGGCAAGCATACGACGTTGAGCCTTCGTGGTCTCGGCACCCTGCTTATTGAGAATGTCTAATAATACAGAGTACTCGGCCTTAGACGGAACTATCACCACGTCATTGAAATTTTTTGCTGCTGCACGAATCAGCGAGATGCCGCCAATGTCAATCTTCTCGATGATATCCTCTTCGCTGGCACCGCTTGCTACGGTCTGCTCGAAGGGATACAGATCGACCACAACGAGGTCAATCTCTGGAATCTCGTATTGAGCCATCTGCTGACGGTCACTCTCCAGCTCACGTCTGCCTAGAATACCTCCGAACACCTTCGGATGCAATGTCTTCACACGGCCACCGAGGATAGAGGGATACGTCGTCACGTTCTCCACCTTCTCACACTGATAGCCCAGCGATTCAATAAACGTCTGAGTGCCGCCTGTCGACAGGAACTTCACGCCCTCGTCGTTCAGCTTCTTCAGCAACTCTTCCAGCCCATCTTTATGAAACACCGAGATGAGCGCAGTCTTAATTTTCTTGTTTTCTGCCATAAAATAATATAACGCGTTATAAATTATTATCCTTTGAGCCTGCAAAATTACAAAAAAGTTTGCACTCTTAGCAAAGATTTTACGAAAAAAAACGGTTTAAAATAAAAAATATAATGTATGTCAAGCGAGATTTCGTTTTTTCTTTGTACCTTTGCCGACGAAATGTCAACCAATTACATTTTTTTGCATGAAAAGAATTATTGTTTCCGCTGCTTTTGCAGCCCTCGTAACTGTCAGTACCTTCGCAGGCGGACTGATGACCAACACCAACTATCACATTGCCTTCGACCGTATGATGGCTCGAGGCGCATCTACTGAGATTGATGCTGTTTTCAGCAACCCAGCTGGTCTTGCCTGGGGACACGAAGGATGGCAATTGTCACTCAACTTCCAGAAACCCTGGCAGTATCGCGACATCAAGTTGACCACACAGGCTGGCAGCCACACCTATGAAGGTAAAGCCTCTGCACCCATCGTCCCTGCCCTCTTTGCCTCCTACAAAAAGGATCGCTGGGCGGTGTCCGGCATGCTTGGCATCGTAGGCAGTGGCGGCTTCGTAGAATACAAGGAAGGCGTACCTATGTTCAATGCATTACTGGGCGGCGTCATTACCACGCTCACACAAGGTTTGTCCGAGGTGACTGGTGGTGCTACACCCGTCGTCACTCCCAACCAGTTCGATTCTGAGATGAAGGGCAAGCAGTACATATATGGCGGACAGGTCAATTTCACTTATAAGGTGCTCGACTGCCTCTCTGCTGCCGTAGGATTCCGCGCCAACTACTACGACGGCTATTATCGCGGTCACGTCAATGCAAACCATTCCTCCATAGGAAACCTTGCCAGTCTGTCGCTCGACGTCGATCAGAAAGGTTGGGGCTTTACGCCCATCGTCAGTCTGGCCTTCCGTCAGGGTCCTTTCTCGCTGACCGCACGCTATGAGTTCCGCACGAAAATCGAGACCAAGAACGAGACCAACAGTCTGAACGCTGAACTGAACACAACAAAGTTGGTTACAGAACCACTGACACAATTAGTGGTAGCTGGTGCCATTACGGCTGCACAGGCTCAGGCCATCGGACAAGGTATTCAGGAGAAGATGAGCGGAGGTCTCAGTGCTTATACCGCTCCATACGAGGACGGTGCCAAGACGCGCTACGACATGCCCGCATTGCTCTCTTTTGCAGCAGGTTATGAGTTCACACCGAATCTCCGTGCTACGCTAGAGTATCATTTCTTCGACGACAAGAATGCCAAGATGGCCAACGACCGTCAGAAGGAGCTCACTCACGGCACTCACGAGATTCTTGCTGGTGTTGAATGGGACATCAACGAGAAGTTCACCGTCAGTTGTGGCGGTCAGCGCACCGACTACGGACTTTCCGACGGCTATCAGCAGAACACTTCTTTCGCCTGCGACAGCTATAGCATAGGTCTCGGAGGTGCCTGGAACATCAACAAGCAGGTACGTCTCAATGCCGGCTACTTCTGCTCGCTCTATAGCGACTATGACAAACAAACCACCTACGGTCTCGAGACCTATTCACGCACCAACCACGTTATTGGTGTCGGCGTCGACTACAAATTCTAACACAATAAAAGATATCAAAACAAAGAGTGGGCAAACCCAATTGGTCTGCCCACTTTTTTTATATATTCTAACTTCGTTTACTTGAACAAACTCTGAGCCATCTGATAGAGGCAACGGCGCCAGGTGAGGAACTCGTGGGCGGTACCCTCGGAGATAAGCCCCTCAGCATTATAGCCTGCAGCCTTCAAGTCAGCAATGCTCTTATTGATACCAGCAGGATTCTCCTTGTCGCCACAACCCTCAAAAATGTACTTTACGATCTTCGGATCCTTAATTTCATCGGGAGCATACTGACCACCAGAGAGAAGTCCCCAATAACCGAAGACCTCAGGACGGCGCAGGGTGATGAGCTTCGTTTCCATACCACCCATCGAGAGACCTGCCAGAGCACGGTTCCACTTGCCTTCCTTCGTCAAGAATTGCTTTTCGATGACAGGGATGAGCTCGTCAATGAGCAGCGTCTCGAATTCCTTAGCAGTGAACTGACCAATGGTACCGAACTTGAAGTCGTTGGTAAGACCATAGGCCATGACAACGATGAAAGGCTTGATCTTGCCATCGGCAATCAAGTTGTCCATGATGATGCCGGCCTTACCCTGTACGGGCCAACTGGTCTCATTCTCACCCCAGCCATGCTGCAAATACAGAACGGGATAACGCTCCTGCGTTATCTTGCCACCCTTACCCTTCACGAGCTTACCATAGCCATAAGGCAAATAAACGTTGGCGGTCTGCATCTTGCCAGTACTCTCAGACCAGAAGTTCACCTGCTGGATGTTGCCATGAGGAATGTCCTTGCGCCAAGCGTAGAAGTCCTGATCGGGAGCGGGAATCTCGATACCGCTCTCCCAACGGCACGAACCAAAGTAATTGTGGGTACCAGGATCGTTGAACGTACCACCGTCGATGGTCAGGTGATAGTAGTGGAAACCAGGATCCATCGGACCCTCGGTAGTTCCTACCCACACACCGTCCTTATCCTTGCGCAGCACAGTGCCGCCACGACCGCCGAGACCGAGGCTGACAATGACCGACTTAGCATCGGGAGCCTCAACACGGAAACGGGCATAACCCTCGCTATTAACCTGTGGCCATTCCTGTCCGGGCTGGTTCATCGGATTGGGAACGAAGTCCTCCTTGGGAACAGCATTGTCGAGAGCAGGATTAAAGTTCTTGATGGCATAGTAAGCCTGCTTGGGCTTGTAGTTCTCGTCGAAAGGCAGCGGATGGTTATTGACGCCGAGCCAAGAGTCGCGGTCGCCAAGATTCCAGAAGGTCACACAGTCGATGACATCCTTATGCTTGCGGAAGATCTTGAAGATGCGAGCGTACTGGTCGGTGAGCAGCGTGTTCATATAACCTGCCACAGGCTTGTTCTCACCACGTGAGAAGCGCAGCTGACCACCCATCTCAGTGTTCATACGGATGTCAAGCTCGGTAACGTGGATGTGCTTCACCAATTCCTTATATTTCGTGATGGCAGCGTCGATGTCCTCCTCAGAGGGACCATAGACATTGTAATGACCCTGCATACCGATACCGTCGATGGGTACACCAGCATCCTTCATCTTCTTCACCATATTATATATACGGTCGCGCTTGCCAGGGTCGCACTCGTTGTAGTCGTTGTAGAACAACAGGGCGTTGGGATCGGCCTCACGGGCAAACTCGAAAGCCTTGGCAATAAACTCGTCACCACAGAGCTGGTAGTGACGGCTGTCACGATAAGGACTGGGAGCCTGACCACGGCGTCCGAAGCCGCCAAAGCCACCAAAACCACCACCATCGGAGATGGCTTCGTTCACGACATCCCAGCAATAAACGACGTCCTTGTAACGATTGACAACGGTGTGGATGTGATCGCGCAGACGCTCATAGAATACCTCCTTCTTGACGGGCTTACCTTTCTTGTCGGTAAACATCCAGTCGGCAAACTGTGAGTGCCAGCAGAGGCAGTGGCCACGCAGTTTGATGCCGTTCTGACGACAGAAATTGGCAATCTTGTCGGCCTTCTCCCAGTTCCACTCACCCTCCTTGGGATGCAGTTCACCTGGCTTCATGTCGTTCTCGGCAGTGATGCTGTTGAACTCAGCCTTCACCAGATTAATCTGGTCGTCATTGCTCACATTACGCTGGTTGAGGGCTACACCAATCATGAAGTAGTCCTTGTAAGCGTCTTTCAGTTTCACAGTTGGATTAGGATCCTGGGGGGCTCCCCATTGTGCCCAAAGGCTCGTGGCTGTCATAGCCAGCACGAGGGTAAGGGCGGTTTTTAATGTTTGTCTCATTGTGTTGATTTTTAGGATTTATAAATAATGATTATTTGATTTCGATAGTGAGTTTCTTGAGGTCTTTGTCTGCCGAGCTATTGCCAACAAGGATTTCGTACTTGCCGGGCTTCACACGCATAGTGTTGGTCTCGGGATCCCAGAATTCAAAGCCCTTGCGGTCGAGTGTCAACTTAGTGTTTACTGTCTGTCCAGCCTTCACATCAACACGTTCGAAAGCACGGAGCGACTTCAGCGGTCCATCAGGATCCTGCAAGTTGCGGACATAGAGTTGCAGAACCTCTGTGCCGTTCTTCGCACCTGTATTCGTGATGGGAACAGTGATGGCGACCAAATCGCCATCTACATGACTGGTGGCTGCGCCTACCTCGAAGGTGGTGTACGACAAACCATAGCCGAAGGGGAACAAGGCATCGGTGAAATAACGATAAGTACGGCCCTTCATCGAGTAGTCCTCATAGTCCGGCAACTGGGAAGAACTCTTATAGAATGTCACAGGCAGCTTGCCACTGGGGTTCACATCGCCAAACAGTACGTCGGCAACAGCCGTACCACCCTCCTGACCAGGATACCATACCTGTACGATAGCTTCACAGGTTTCGGTCTCTGGTTGCAAAGCGATACACGAACCTGAGCAGTTGACGAAGACGACCTGCTTGCCGGCAGCTTTCAACGCCTTCAAGAATTCACGCTGCACCTTAGGCAGTTCGATATGTGTGCGGTCTCCACCCTTAAAACCATCGATATCCACAGGCATCTCCTCGCCTTCGAGCGCTGGTGAGATACCACCTACGAAGATCACCTTGTCGATACCCTTCAACTGAGCGATGGTCTCTTGATAGTTGATGGGATGTTCCTTGGCGATATTAATGGCCAAATTAGCATTATAGGTATGGATATGTGCAAAGCGCACCTCTATATTATAGCTCTTACCCTTTTCAGCTTGGATAGCCACACGATTGGGTGTGGTGCGCCAGATATGATGGCTGAACTTTTGGACGCCATCGATATAAAGCTCAAAATGTCCGCAACCATCCACATTCACCACATATTCACCAGCCTCGTTGGGAGTAAATACTGTTTCGTACTTGGCCGAGAAGTCCTCGAGCTGTACGCCAGGGGCAAAGTTGTGCATACCAAAGGTGGTAACAGCCAACGGTGTGGTATAATACTGCGTCGTAACTGGCTTGCCCTCCATCTTACGGTTATTCCAGAACGTGCCCTTCATACCCTTCTTGCCCTCGAAACTGCACTGCGAGGCCATCAGGCACTCCATCACCTTGTCGTACGTCAGGTCGCAACCAGCAGCATAGAACAATTTCTTCTGCTTGCCCTTGATGCCATCAAGGATAGTAACAGTATGATTAGGCTGTCCGTTATAATTACCCCACATCATCGGCGTATTGTCGGCATTAGGACCAATCACGGCAATCTTCTCCTTGCCTTTCTGCAAAGGAAGGATATTGTTGTTATTCTGAAGCAGCACAATACTCTGTCGCGCCATATTCAGTGAAATATTGGCAGACTCCTTGGTTGACATGGCAGAATACGGAATCTTTGACCATTCCACCAATGACGGATCGTCCATCTCACCAAGGTCGAAACGGCCTTCAAGGAGTCGGATGACATGCTTGTCAACCTCTGCCTCAGTAATAAAACCGCGTTGTACTGCCTCAGGAATGCTCTTGTAGGCATAACCATAGCCACACTCCACGTCAGTACCAGCGATAGTAGCCTTTGCAGAGGCATGAACAGGGTCAGAGGAAGACTTGTGAGACTCATAGAAATCACTCACAGCACCACAATCGCTCACTACCAAATACTGGAAGCCCCACTCATCGCGCAGGATAGTCTGCAACAGACGCTGACTGCCACAGCATGGGTCGTCGTCCAAACGTTGGTAGGCGCACATTACCTCGCGAACCTTCGCATCCTGTACCAGCGTCTTGAAAGCAGGCATATAAGTTTCCCACATATCACGTGGCGACACATTCGTCAAGTTAGCAGAGTGACGTGTATATTCAGGACCACTATGAACGGCATAGTGCTTGGCGCAGGCCCACAACTTACGGTATTTGGCCGTCTCGGGACCCTGCAGGCCTTTTACCACCTGCACACCCATCACACTCGTCAGGTAGGGATCCTCGCCATAAGTCTCCTGTCCCCTGCCCCATCGCGGGTCGCGGAAGATATTTACGTTGGGCGTCCACACCGACAGACTATGGAACTTCTCGTCCTCACCAGAACCGCGCTGCATGCGCTCATTATACTGAGCACGGAACTCCGTCGAAGCCACGTCAAAACACTTGTAGAGCAGACCGGGATTAAACGACGCTGCCATCGCCACTGGCTCTGGGAATACGGTGACATTACCCTGATTGGCAGCGCCATGCAGAGCCTCACTCCACCAGAAGAACTTCTTGATACCCAATCGTGGAATGGCCGGACTCTCGTCCAACATCAGCATGGTCTTCTCCTCCAGCGTCAATCGCGAACACAGGTCCTTGGCACGTTCTTTGGCACTCAGATTGGGATTCTGGTAAGGTAGTGTCTGTGCCGACACATGCAGGCCGACACAGCACACTACGAACATTGATAATAAGTTATATTTCATATCGTTATATTTTTTATTTCGTCTCTATGCAAAGTACGAATCCTCCGCGTGGCGCAAGGTCAAGGCTTGAAGGCAGCGAAAACATAGGAACAATGATCCATGGATTCTTTTTGTCGCCACTATCTCCAAACAGCGTCATCTCACTGATATCACCTTTGATGAAATCCAGCGAAAACTTCAACGTCCGCTGTTCGTCGCTACCGTTGATGCCTGCCACATACCACGTTGAGCCGCTCCTGCGGGCCATCACCACATATTCGCCGGGATAGCCGCAGACTAGTCGCGTCTCGTCCCACGTCGTAGGCAGATAGCCGAAAAAGTCCTGCACGGCCTGCGGTTGTGCCAGATAGCTTTCCGGACGATCGGCCAAGTGTTGCAGTGCACTCTCAAAGAGCACCGTCAACGCCAGTTCATGACCATTGGAAGTGATGTGCGGATGTTGCGAATCGCTGAACGTACAGGGTGTATAGTCCATCGGACCAATGACATTTCGCGTAAAGGGCAATGTGGCATTGTGGCGTGCGGCCTTAGCTGTAAATGTCGGCACATTATTATACCACTCGGCACCGTAGACGCCTTCCGTCGACATCAGGTTCGGCCAAGTGCGTTGCCAACCGCGGGGAATGGTAGCCCCGTGGAAATTGACCAGCAAATGGTGGCGTGCAGCACACTCCAGCAGGTCCTGACAATAATCCATATTCTTCTGATTGTCGCCAGAGAAGAAGTCAATCTTCACACCGGCAACACCCATTTTCTCGCACCACGCAAATTCGCGCTCGCGATCCTCGGGCTTGTTCAGGCGGAACTTCGGCGTTGGTGCACCATCCACCCATCCTACGCTGGAATTATACCAAATCAGTGGTTTAATACCTTTCTCTTTGGCATAATTAAGGGCATCCTCGATGGTCTTGCCGTCTTTCATTTCGTCCCACTCGGCATCTATCAACACGTAGGGCAAGCCCAGCGTGACGGCCATATCAACATATTTCTTGATGATTTCGTAGTCGTTCGAGCCGTGATTATACGCCCAGTAAATCCACGAAACAGTACCAGGCTGAATCCAGCTCGTATCAGCAATCTTGCACGGCTCACTGACGTCGGTCACCAACGTAGATTCCACCACGTCAGCCAGTGTACCGACAATTGCTACGCGCCAAGGTGTCTTTCCACTAGCGATCTTGTGGTCGCTGGTTTCGCCAGCGACTGCCATACGTTCTGCCTCCACCACGCGATACGACTCACCATCGTTATAAAGACACGACGCACTCTGGCCTTTCTCGATGTTCGCCTCCGTAATCAGTACAAACACACCGTCAGCAGGCTCTATCAGCGCAGGATAGCCCCAGCGATTGTTCCAGCCTTCTGCCGATTTAAATGTTCCGCTATATGACGGCACGGGCACCACCTTATATGTAGTATCGAGCGGGAAGAACCCCTCGTACGAGTCACACCACTGCTGCATCCAACGCCGTGTACCTTCTGGAATACGGTAGGCGATATCTGATGTCTGAGGACTGAGGTCGGATGTGCGGACGGCAATACCGTCGTTATACATCCGCAATGTCACATCACCACACTGATATTCGTTGGCCTCATTCGTGCAATGCCGTTTTTTACCTGCCAGCATTTGGTAGTCGGCCTTCACCGTTCCCGTGCTTTTCATCGTCTGTCCGGCGATTCCCTGCACCGTCATCGTCAGTGCCTGCTGACCGTTATAGCTGATTACCAACTGGTTATCCTGAACATCTGCGGTCAGTTTACCATTAGGCGACTGTACCCTTTGGGCTGCGACGACCGTCGTCATCACACCCAGTGCCAGTGCACATATTGCAACAATTCTTCTCATTTTTTATTTATGTTGGCTTAGTTGCGGGACATACTTCACGGGGTCTGCCTCTCCTTTTAAGACGTCGGCAAACTCCCGAGGTTTAATCGTTACCGCATTTTTCATAAATTCCGGCACATTATAGCACTTCATGAACTGACGGTGATAGTCCGGATCAGCACAGGGAAGTTCAAAGGGTTTCGACCAATTGCCTTTCTCGTCGACATGGGCAAAGAACGGACGCGTGTACTCGCCGTCATAGCGACGACTGCTGAACACTAGCCAGCGGCCGTTGCTCGACCACGAATGATAACTCTCCGTATCCTTCGAATTGATTTCCTGCAACATACGGGGGGAACCACTTATGAGGTCTATCGCCCACAGGTCTGCGTCGCGATGCCAGATATGGAACACGCCATATGGTGCCATCGTAAATACCAGGTTATGTCCGTCGGGCGAAACGCGGGGCAATGTGGCACTCATGCCCATGCTCGCGGCGTCAAACACCAGTTGGCGCTCTCCAAACGTCATGGTCTCAGGGTCAAACGACTTCTTATAGATATTGTATTTCACATCACGTCGGTGACTGATAATCTGCGCTCCGTGATCTATCGAATCTACAAATTCAAAGTGCGCACTGCAGTAATACAGCGTCTTACCGTCAGGCGCCCAGCAGGGGAACACTTCCAACTCCGTCGGATCGTTCTCAATATTCGTCACCTCGTTCCGCTCTACATCGTAGGCTATCAGGTCGCTCTCCGCATCAAACACCTCAATCTTGTTCGGGTCTGTCAACTGGAATGTCTGACTCGTCATGTTCGTCGAATAGACTATCATATTCAGCCACGGATGCCATGCGGGATACACACCGGCCGACAGGATAGAGTCGTTCTTCATATTGATTTTCCTCATCTTGCCGTCATAGGCAATCAACGTACCGCCATAGTTCTGACGGGCGTGGAACTGCATGCGCTCAGGGTTATATTGCTGGTAGTTGTGACAGTTGATACACTGTCCGCCCTTGTCGCCTTCCGTGCAACACAGGATATTGTCGTATATCACGCTCTCGTCGTAGTTCTCCAGACAACGCTGGCTGATAGTCAGTTCCTCGTAGCTGACATACGACGGATAGATCAGACGGTAGCTCAGATATGCGTCGACGCTGTCTTTCGACACATAAATATTGAACGGCTTGTATTTCGTCCACTGACCGTCATATTCGGCATACACCTCCACGCCGATGCTCTTGCCCACAGCCTTCTGTGCCAGCCGCTGCCAGTCGTCCTGCTCAGGCTGTATCTTATCACCTCCCAACAACAGTTCTTCTCCGTCCACTGTCAGACGCGCTACCATGTTGTCAGCCATTTTCTGCATTTCAAACGTCAGCGGTGCTATATTGATGGGCACCGTCACGTCCTTATAGTCGGGGTAGATATCGGGTTGTTTGTTCGATGCCGTATAGTTCTCGGGCACCTTCACCCCACAAGCGGTCATCAGCACCGCCACTGCAATGAAAAATATCTGTCTTTTCATATTTCTTACATCTTGCTTCTTACATCTGACATCTTACAAATATGCCACGTCACCAGTCAGATAATATTCAAAAAAGAAAGTGTCGCCAAACAACGGATATAATGCCGCACGCACCTCGGGCAGGTCTCTGCCATCATATTTTTTCACCAACTCCACAAATTGCTTATAGCTTTCCTTCACGCCATTGTCGTACGGAATTTTCACGGGTGCGCCACCTGCTATGTCGGAATAGAGATAGGCAGCCTCCTGATAGTATCGGGGGATGGGCTGTTTAGGATGCTGTTTCAGATAGACCAGGAATCGTCTCCAGAACTGTTCGACATCCTTGGTCCATAACGTGGCCAGCAGACACTGCTCCTGGAAATACGGATCATCGCTATCCAGCGTTGCCAGATGGTTCATCAGGTATCTCTCCGCATAACCGCGATCGGCACCGACCATATCCGGATAATGCAGCATGTGCATGACGGGACCGGTCTCCTTGTCCTCCTCCATCATCTTCGGATGCTGTTGCAACATCTCCAGATGTTCTGCCCACGCGCCATGGAAGAGCGTGTGTTTCAGTATTTCAGTGTACTTATACATGACATTCACCTCATTGGCCATCAAGCCGCAGCGCGCCAGATATTTCAGGTGCTCAGGACGCCACCCAAACTCTACGCCAGCCTCAATACACATGTGGTGACTGTCGTTCAGCATGCCGTAATGATAGTATATCAGGTCGCCTATGACCATCGATGCCGGAGGAGCAAAGGGCGACGCAGGCTTTTTCGAACCGTTGGGATAGCGGTACATCTCCGTACTCTGACGACCCAGTCGCGCCAGAGCCAGATTTCTCATCAGCGCCACTGCTCTCGTAGTCACATCCTGCTGCTTGTCGGCCTCCTTTAGAACATCCTCCCAGTTGCACTGCTCCGCATAGTGATACATGGCGGCCTCGCGATGGAAGTTCTCGTCCTTCATCCAGCCGTACCACACACCATAAACCGTCGCAGCCAGAACTGCCACGACAACAGCCGTCCGCAACTTCTTGCCTTTTGCGTCTTCCTTCGTCCATTTTACCACTACCAGCAACAACAGACAAACGCCCAGCAAGGCATACGGGATATAATACTCAGTATTCTCTTCCACGATCTTGAAGATGGGCAGAGCCGTCCACCATAAGTTTACCATATTCGTCTGGTAGTACACGTATTGATAGCACAACAGCGGGACGGCCACTACGAGCAACGCGCCGATAACAGTGTCCACCAACGCCTGCCACTTGTCACCATCCAATCGCCAAATTCCTATCGCCATCAGCACCACGGCTGCCAGACCATAGCTTCCAAACAGCGGATAACCGACGACAGCCACAGCCACCATCAGTACACGGCGCCACAGCCTCGACGTCGACACCGCGCGGAAGGCCCACAGCAGTGCGGCAATCACCGTCACACCTACTGTTGCGACAAAATACCAGCCCCTTAACTTGACGGTGTATATCCAGTAGCCCATCTCCGTATTCGCTATCAGCAGCAATGCCACTGGCACCAGCAATAACGGAGCCCATTGTTCGCTGACTTTGAACGCGCGCTTCATCAGCCACATCATTAACCACCACAGCCCACACAGCACCAGCACACCCAGCAATGGGTAGTACAGCAACTGCATCAGGAAGGTTCCGATATACATCAGTAATCCTCCGGGCACTACCATCATTTGTTTGAAAAACAGCGGAGTATCCAACCACAGGCTCTGCTCTTGGATTTTCCACAACACATGGCGTTCGTACGTCAGCAGAACTACGGCCACCGCGAACAACGCCACAAACCACGCCACATTAGTGGTGTTGGCCTTACATTTACTTATCATTGATTTGAACATGGCTGCAAAGTTACAAAAAAATCTTTACACCCCTATCCCAATTTGTAACACAAACTTTTTCCAATGTTACAAAACAAATCCAGCCTGAGCGATAAACTCAAGCTGGATTGTAATTATGCAAATACACTCGTTATTTCAGCTGTTTGAAGAGTTTGTTAGACTCGAGGGTCCAATCCTTGCGCTGGAGGAGCTGAGGATTCTTGCCGATGAACATCTTGGCGGCCTCTTTGTTGCCCTGCAGCTGCCACTGGAGCCAAGCAAGGGCGGGAATGGTGAACTCGCCACCGTGAGGCTGACGATAAGTGCCTCCGTGCCCTACTGGGAAGTTGATGGCACAGCAGGGAACATGTTGGATGCGCTTGAAGTCGTCCATACCATTGCCGTAGGCGATGTCCTCAGGACCACCGAGCATATACATGATAGGTGTGTGGATTTCGTTGAGCTTCTCCTTCTTAGGCATAGGCATGCCACCGACAGCCTGACCGGCATTCTGCTCGTTGAAAAGTCCGCTGTTGCAAATCATGAGCGCCTTGATACGTGGGTCAGCACAGTTGAAGAGCGTCTGCAGACCGCCACACGACATGCCAGCAACACAGATGGCCTTGGTGTCAATCTTCTGATAGTAGGGCGACTTGGGGTCGGCATTCTGGGCAATAATCCAGTCGATGGACTCTATCTGCTGCTCAGCACGCGACATGGGACCTTTGTACCACTCGTCAGTCATAGGGATGTCACCCGTGGCAAGAACGATGAAGCCGTTAGAGGCAATCTCGTTGAGGAAGTTCATGTGTTCGAAGGGAGAGTTGGCGCAGGCACCATTACCCCATACGAGCACGGGCAGCAACTTGGCAGAGCCAAAGGCAGAGAGGTCCTGAGGCACGAAAACGGTGTGCTCAGGCAATGTGGGCTCTTCACGCATGATAGCCTTGTAAGCACCCGTACCACCTTCTTCGAGAATACGCGTCTTGGCCTCCTTCTTGCAGCAAGGCTTGTCGCAGCAGCTCATATTGCCGCCATTGCGCACGCAGTCGAGGAAGCAAACCATCTTCTTGAGGTTCTCCTCAGTGTACATCTGAGGACCACCGTGACCGCCCTCAGCGGGGAACGTGGCCTCGGTCTTGACGCCCGCAGCCTTCAACAACTCATAGAACTCCTTACCCTGACAATTAGGGACGACATTATCCTTATCACCGTGGAAGATGATGACAGGAGGATTGTTTTTGTTGACATAATAGGTAGCACTGAGACTACGATATTTGTCGGGCTCTTTGGCCAGCTTCGAGTTGAGCAGCACGTCCTCAGGACTATTCTCGCCCATCTTCATACCTTCGCCACAGTCCATATTGGTGAGATCCACAGGACCAGACCAGTCGCAGGCAGCATTGACACTGCTGCTCTCGCTGAGGAAATTACCGAGGTTGCCTTCGAGGTCGATGTCATAATCGCCGACCTTCGTCTGCTTCAGACCAGTAGTGGTAGCGGCGATAGAGGCCAGATGGCCACCGCTGGAAAATCCGCTGGTAGCGATGAACGACGTGTCGAACTTGTACTTTGCAGCCTCACCACGCACGAAACGGATGACGGCACGGATATCGTGAATCTGTGCTGGCCACTTGGCATCCATGCTGCTGCGGTGGTTAGGACAAACGACGGCATAACCTGCTTCGAGCAATGCCTTGCCGATAGTGCCGAGGTCGGCCATGCCCTTGCTGTTGTTGCTGAACCACGCACTGCCATAGACATGGATAACGACGGGATAGCTGGCAGCCTCCTTCTTAGGCAGATAGATGTCGCAGGTGTGATAAGCCTTGTCATCGCCAGCATAATTGACATCCTTCCACTCCTGAGAGGTGGGAAGATCTACTTTCGGAGCCTGGAAGCCGCCAAAGCCTCCAGCGGGTTGTGCCTGTGACAGCAATTGACAGCACAGCGCACATACTACGATAAGAATTTTCTTCATAGTGTTTGATAATTGATACTTTAAGTTGTTAGTTGTTTATTTGTTATCAAATTGAATCGTTTGAACATCACCACGAACGAAGACGGGGATGTGGGCCTTATCGACGGGGGTAGTGATATATTGTCCGCCATGATAGTGACGACCCGTGCGGTAGTCGGTCCAGCCTTGCTTGTTCTTAGGCAGATACGTGCGCCACTCGGTGACATTAGGTTCCGTCACAGGACTGATGAGCAGCGATGGTCCGAACATGTATTCGTACTTCTGTTGCAGGGCCTCAGCGTCGTCGGCAAAGTCGAAAACGAGAGGACGCATCATCGTATAGCCCTCCTTGGCAATACGATGGGCACACTGCTCGATATAGGGACGGAGCTGTTCGCGCTCCTTCAGACATTCGGCGATGATCTGCTTGGCCTCGTCACCGTAGTTCCACGGCTCGGTATTGCTCATATATCCGTGAACACGCATCAGGGGCAGATAGACGCTGAGTTCTATCCAACGCAGCATGCGGTCGATGTAGTCCTGATTGGTGTACTGGTCACCAGGACGGAAAAAGCCGCCAGCGTCGTACGTCCACCAAGGAATGCCTGCAGCCTGAACACCCAAGCCTGCAGTAATCTGACGACGAAATGTCTCCCAATCGTTACCAACGTCGCCGCTCCACAGGGCAGAGCCGTAACGCTGGATGCCTGGGAAACCGCAACGAGTAAGGATCATGGCTTCACGACCAGCCTCACGGAGACCTTCGTAAACGGTCTTGTTGACGAGCAAGGGATAGACATTTCGTACCTGTTCCCCACTCCACCGTCCGTTGTTGACACGACGACCTACAAGGTCATCGTTCTCAGGTTCAGTAGCATCCTGCCACCAAGCATCGATGCCGAGCGGGAGGAGGCGTTCGCGGAAGTTCTTCCAATACGATGCTGCGGCCTGTGGATTGAAGAAATCTATCCAGTCAGTGCCAGGGATATAATACTGGTCACGCTCCATCTGACGACCGACATCGGAATTCTTGTCAATCTTCGACCACACGCTGAGCATCAGTCGGACACCCATCTGATGGAGACTGTCGGTAAGCGCCTTGGGATCAGGATAGAATTCCTCGTCGAACTTCATGGAATTCCACCCGTACTTGCCCCAATACTGCCAGTCCTGAACGATGAGACTCAACGGCATATCCTCCTTGCGGAAGCGGTTGGCCGTCTCTAGAATTTCCTGCGAGCTATGGAAACGTTCGCGGCAATGGATATAGCCCAGCGCCCATTTCGGCATCTCAGGACATTCGCCCGTCAACGAACGGTAGGTGGCGATGATTTCGTCAGGAGAACCGACGAACACAGTATAGTCCACGGCAGTAGCGACAGGCGAGCGAAACGTCGTCTGGTCCTGCACACGGTCATAATACAGCACGGGCTTGTCATCCTTCGTCAATTCGGCCGTCAGGGTGTGACGTCCTTTTTCCAAATGGACAATCTTCGAAGCCGTAGGAGGCAACCACAAGTTTTGCATCTCGATGACATTCTGCCCATCGACGGCAAGGTTGTGGCGACGGGCCATCTTCTGACCAACGTCCAACAACAGAGCATAATCGCCTGTTTCAGGAATATCAACGGTTGCTTCGAAGATGTGACGCTGACGCACCTCACGCTTGTTGCCCTCGGTGGTAGTGACGTCGACGACATCGGAAGCGGAACTTGCTGACGAGCGAACTGTCAGACGCACGCTCTGGCTACACGGGTTGTATTCCGTCATGCCATAGTTGTTCCACAGAATGCCGTAGCCCTTGCTCGAAATGAGCATGGGGATGGAAATCTGCGTGTTGACCTGCGTCAGGCGACGCGAGAGACCACGCACATTGCTATAGCCGTCCTGAAACTGTCCTAAACCAAACAGACACTCGTCCTTGGGCGAAGAAAAGGTCAGCGTGGCTTCACCGCTCTTCAACTGATGACGCGTGGCGGTAAAGACGGTCTTTCCCTTTCGATCCTTGATGACCAGCTGTTGCTTCTTGGCATCCACCGCAACTCTCAGCGCGCAGTTTTCTACCGTTTCGTGCTTCACATAGAGCCAGTCCGGCAAGTCGCTCTTGACATTTCTTTCCGTATATTGGATGCGCACGGCATTATCGGCAACCGCCTTTACTGTCAGTTGTCCGTCGCCAAAGACTTCCTGTGCCATCATGACGACGGCACAAAAGCATAAAGAAATAACACTTACTATCCGATTCATTGATACTTATGATTATGATTATTCTACTTTCACATCTGCAAGATAATGCTCGCGAATAGGCTTGCGGACTGGTTCACCCACCAGCGTCAGCGTGCCTTCCAAACGAATATCAGCCGACGAGGCACCTATCTTCACAACATATTTACCAGGCTGGACGTTCCATGAACGCTCGCCGTTTTCATGACTGTAAAAGCCCAACTGCTCCGTATACAGACGCACCTTAACGGTCTTGCTCTGACGCGGGTCGACTTCCGCACGGGCAAAAGCCTGTAGCTTGAGAGGACTGATGTTGATGGCATTGTCGGCAGGCGAGATATACAGCTGTGCGATTTCCGTCGCGCTGACCTTTCCCGTATTCTTCACCTCAAACGACAGGTCGATGAATTCATCGGTGGTCTTCGCCTCTTCGTCCAACGCCAGGTGCTTATACTCGAAGGTGGTATATGTCAGACCATAGCCAAAAGGCCACTGAATCTTCGAGAGCGACACAGAATCCTGAGGATAGCTGTAGCACACGGGCTCGTAAAGTTCCGTATTGGGATAGCTGACGGCGAGTTTTGCCGATGGCGACACATTGCCATAGAGAATGTCTGCCACGGCATGGCCACCCTCTTCACCAGGATACCACGCCTGGATGACGGCAGCACAACGCTCGGCAAGTCCGGCAATAACCTGTGCACGACCTCCGAAAACTACCAATACGACGGGTTTCCCTGTTGCCAGCAACGCTTCGACATATTCCTCCTGCTTGCCTGGCAGTCGCAATCCCTGACGGTCGCGATTCTCGCCACACAGCATCACATTCTCGCCTACGGCAGCAATGATGACGTCAGCAGAATCAGCCATTGCCAGCGCTTCCTCGCGATTAGCCTCTTCACCGGCATCCACCTTGCGATGGAGGATAGGATACTCCCACGAACGCTGATCGCCCACATGCGAAAACTTGGTCTCAATCTCCTCCGTCCAGTCACAGCCACGACTGTACATCAAAGTATCGCCTTCAGGCAAACGGTCACGCATGCCCTCCAACAGCGTTATCACATGAGGGTGATCGAGGTCTTCCTCCACCCGTTTCCAGAAGAACGTCATAGCAGGGAACGAATAGTCGCCACACATCGCCCACATCGTATGGGCATTAGGACCCGTCAACAGGATGCGCAGCGAGTCGCCCTTCAGCGGCAGGATACTGCTGTCGTTTTGCAACAAGACAATGCTCTGGGTCGCTATCTCATAGGACGTCTGACGCTCCTCAGGAGTATCGAGCTTGATATCGCCCTTGGCATACAGGTTGGGCTTGCTGTCGAACATTCCTGCACGGAACTTATAGCGCAGCACGTCCTTCACAGCACGCTCCAGCGTCGCTGGCGCCACGAGACCGCTATCGATAGCCTCCTGCAGGAAACGGTAGTTGGCACCAAACGGGAAATCAACGTCATTACCGCCATTGATAGCTGAGGCTGCTTTCTCGACAGACGACCACTCCTTATCCTTAGGGAAGTCTGAGGGTGCAACTAGCTGGTCGATAGCCGTATAGTCGCTGACGACCATGCCGTCGAAACCAAGATAGCCGCGCAGGATGTTGTTCAGTATCATGCTGTCAGCCACACACTGCTGCTTATTACCGGCCATCGCATGATAGCCAGGCATCACAGCCTTGCTGCCTGCCAAGCGAATCATGGCCTCATGAGGCATCAGGATGTCTTCCATCAGCACTTTCTCATCGGCATCACCTCCTCCGCCATAGCCGAGGTAGTGTTTCGAACAGGCTCCTACGCCCTTGCGCAGGTCACCTTGCTGCAAACCACGCACAAAGGCCACACCCATCGCTGCCGACAGGTATCCGTCCTCGCCGTACGACTCCTCCAGACGATTGAAACTCGGCGTGCGGCATACATCGACCATGGGTGATAACGACAGCAAACCACCCATCTTTCTCAGGGCAGTACTCGTCTGGCGGGTTTTCAGTTCTGCCAGTTCGGTATTAAACGAACACGCCTGACCAATCTGCTGGGGATATATCGTTGCACCACGGGTATTGATACCTGACAATACCTCTTCGTGGAACAATGCAGGGATGCCGTTCGGCGTCTTCGTCATCAGCCACTCCTGCACGGCAGCTACACGGTCGCGCAACTCATTGGGGTCGCGAGGCTTCTGCATACAGAACTGCGAGAAATGGCCGATGCCATAAGGTATCAGTTCCTTACATTTGACGGTATCCAATTTTCCCTGTTCATCGAACAGGTCGTCCATATACATGCTCTGCAACTGGGCCATACGCTCCTCTTGCGGCATGCGCTGGTACAGCTCGTCAACCATCTGTTCCAACTCCTGCTCGCTGACTGTCGTCTGACATGCTGTCAGCATTGCCGTTGCTCCCATCATCATCATCGTTTTTATTTTCATAAACTTTACATTATAAACCACGTGCAAAGATACGAAATATTCCGCACCTACCCTTCCATAAAATGTAACAAAAAATATAGGCTGTGTTACATGAAACCGAAAACCCCCGTTCTGAGTGCTCAGAACGGGAGTTTTTATCGGATGATTGGGGAATTTTACTTCTTTTCCTCTTCTGCCTTAGGGGCAACTTCTGCCTCAGGAACCGGAGCAGCCTTAGGAGCAGCCTCAGCCTTGGGAGCAGCAGGCTTCTTCGCGGGAGCCTTCTTAGCCGCTGGTTTCTTGGCAGCAGGCTTCTTCGCCTCCTTGGGTTCCAACTTCTCCAGACGAGCCTTCAGTCGGGTAATCTCCTTGTCCTTCATCTCAATCTCATCACCCTGATTGCGGATGGTGGTGAGCAGGGCGTTCAGCTCGTCGTTCTCGATTTCAGGAGGATAGAGGGCGTTCACCCTGTTGATGAAGTCACCAAGAATATTCATATAGTTGGTAAAGGCATCGAACGGTCCGCTGTAGATACCACGGTCCAGACCTACGTTAGAGGGCTTGGTGGTCATAAAGCGGAAGTTGTTGGAAGCCTGCAGATAGTCCCAATCCTGATTGATGCGTGGATCGTCGGCAATGCGCAGACGGTCTGCAACGCTATACAACTTGTTGAAGGCCTCGCGCTGCATGGCGTTACCCAGCCAGCACGAGCAGTCGCGCTCTTCGTCAACCCACGAGAGGGTATCAGGCACGTCGATAGCACCTACGCTCTTGGTCTTCATGCAAATCTCGGTAGGCGTAGCGAAGGTGATGCCCTTCTCCTTAGCGCATGCGGGCAGCGCTTTCAGGAAGTCGAGGATATTGCTGCTCAGCGGCTGAGCGATACCCAGCGCAGAGAGTTCCATGAAGATACCGATAATCTGCTCTTCCTCCGGCAGACGTGCAATACGGTCGATGTACGAGTCTGCAAACAAGGGATAGCCCTCCCAGTCAGGATTGTTGAAGCGCAGCGAGATGTCGTCAGACAGCTCTACGTCGCGCAGCAACAGCTTCAGGTTCGGAGCGATGTTACAGTTATAAACGTAGTGTGGCGACTTCCAACCCAGCACGTGCTTGGCACCCTCAGTCAACATACCCTTGAAGCCCATAGCGGCAATCTGTCCGCCAATGTCGTCCGAGTAAATCAGCGACGAGTTGCGGGCTACGGTAGGTTTCTTGCCGAACAGCTCCTCAATCTTCGCACACTGCTTCTTCACGTCGAGGGCGAAGGTCTCTTCGTTGGCCAACGAGCTCAGGCCGTGTGAGTAAGGCTCTGCCAGAAACTCTACGCAACCGGTCTGGTTCAGTTCCTGCAACTTGGCAATAACCTGCGGAGCGTGGAACTCCAGCTGTTCAATACCTGTTCCCGACAGCGAGAATGCTACCTTGAAGTAGTCGCCGTGCTCCTTGATCATATCGCCGATAGCGGTCAGGGCTGGCATGTAGCTTCTATTAGCAATGTCGGTAATGCTACGCTCGTTCTCGTAGTCATCATAGTAATAATGATCGGTACCGATATCGAAGAAACGGTAGCGCTTCAGATGGATAATCTGATGTATCTCGAAATATAAACAAATTGTTTTCATAATCTTTCAACTTTAAACTTTAAACTTTCAACTTTACTGCTCCCATCCTAACGTGCGTTTATAGAGCGTTGCAATCCAGGCACCGACCTTTTCCCACGTAATCTGGTCAACCTCGTTCTTGCCTTCCTCCTTGAGGTACTTGAAGAGCGACTCGTTGGCACAGATGGAGTAGATGGCGTCAGCCAATGCGTGGATGTCCCAATAGTCTACCTTGATACAGTTGGTCAGAATCTCAGCACAGCCCGACTGCTTCGAGATGATAGAGGGCGTTCCGCACTGCATAGCCTCCAACGGCGAGATGCCGAAGGGCTCAGAGACAGACGGCATCACATAGACGTCAGAGTCTTTCAAGCACTCGTACACCTGCTTCCCTCGCATAAAGCCTGGGAAGTGGAAACGGTCTGCAATGCCGCGCTCTGCAGCCAGATAAATCATGGCGTCCATCATGTCGCCAGAACCTGCCATACAGAAGCGTACGTTGCGCGTACGGCGGATAACCATGTTGGCAGCCTCAACGAAATACTCAGGACCCTTCTGCATGGTGATACGTCCGAGGAACGTCACCACCTTGTCCTTACCCGTATGGTCTGGACGAGGAATGGCCTGATACTCGTCGGGCAGTGGATACACGGCATTATGTACCGTATAGCACTTGCGCGGATCCTGATGATACTGATGGATGACGGTCTGACGCGTCAGCTCCGACACACACATAATGCAGTCGGCATTGTCCATACCGTTCTTCTCGATAGAGTAAACCGTGGGGTTCACCTTACCACGCGAACGGTCGAAATCCGTAGCGTGCACATGAATGCATAACGGCTTGCCACTCACCTGTTTAGCATGAATGCCTGCAGGATAGGTCAGCCAGTCGTGAGCATGGATGATGTCGTAGTCCAACGTGCGCGCAACGACACCGGCAATAATCGAATAGTTGTTGATTTCCTCGTGCAGATTGCCTGGATAACCGCCCGCAAACTCCATCGCACCCAGGTCGTTGACGTGCATGTAGTTGAAGTCGGCATACAGGTGATCGCGCAGACGGAAATAGAGTTCGGGATCCATGATGTTACCCACACGCTCGCGAACGTAGTCAGCCGACACGTCGCGATAGGCAATGGGCACAGCATTCATAGCCACAATCTGACAGGCGGAACGGTCTTCGTCGCCGAAGGGCTTGGGCAGACAGAGCGTGATATCCATATCGCCCTGCGCATGCAGACCCTGCGAGATACCGTAGTTAGCGGTGGCCAGTCCACCGAATACGTGAGGAGGATACTCCCATCCAAACATTAAAACTTTCATAGTGCGTCCTCCTTATTTATTTTTGATACGAATATTTCTCCATAAGCTTCACCGAGCGCAGTATTTCAGCAACGTTCATGGCGAAAGCCATTGCACCGCGTCCGTGGAACGGCGGGTTGCCGTCGAACAGTTCGCTGATGGTGCCCAGTGCGTGGTAGTCCATCTCTTCCTCATAGCCCACCATGTGACGCTCAAGGAACGACAGGCGGGTGCGCTTGTAGAGTTTCAGGCAGGCCTCGATATAGAAACCGCCCAGCCAAGGCCATGCAGTACCCTGATGGTAAGCATAGTCGCGCTGCGTCTGCGGACCGACATACATCGGATTGTAGCCGCCGCTCTTCGGTGACAGCGAACGCAGGCCCTTGGGTGTCAACAGTTCGCGCGTACATATATCTAATACGCTCTTCTTCTGCTCCTGATTCAGTGGCGAATAGTCGAAGGCCACGGGGAATATCATGTTGGGGCGAACGCTCCAGTCCATCATCGAACCGTCCACGTAGTCCAACAGATAGCCGTACTCGTTCATGAAGGTATCGACGAACGATGTCTTGCACACCTCCGACTGAGCCTCCAGCTTCTCGGCCAGTTTCTTGTCGCCGAATTCTGCCTCCAGCGAAGCACAGAACTTCAGGGCGTTATACCACAGGGCGTTGAATTCAACGATATATCCTGAGCGCGGCACTACGGGGCGTCCGTTAGCCGTCGAGTTCATCCACGTAATGGCCTTGTCGCGACCGTTGGCATACAACAGTCCGTTGTCGTCCAGTCGCAGGTTGGGATGACTGCCGGCAAGGATATACTTCACGATGTCCTTCACCAGCTTGCCATACATCTTGTAGCCCTGCTCCTTGCCGACTTCCTTCACATACTGCTGAACAGCCCAAACTGCCCACAGCGGCACATCGGGATGCTCAATCTCGTAAATCTTGCCAGAGATGGGCTTGTCGGCCATAAACTCGCGGAGGGCTCTCTCCGAGGTCTTCATCACCATCTCGAAATAGTCCACCTCACCGATGCCCAGCGTCAGACCAGGCAGTGCGATGAACGTATCGCGGGCACGGGCCTTGAACCAAGGATAGCCGGCCAACAGATAACGGTCGTCCTTCTTGTCAATCTTCTCCATCGTACCACTGCGGCGATCGCGGAAGTGGAACTGATGGGCAGCCGTCACCAGACAGTGATAGAAATTGTCGCGAGGCACGCGGTCCTCCACTTCCTCGTCGAACATCTTCTTCAGCTGACTGGGCTTCGCGGCCGACGTAGAACCGGCGAAGATGATGCTCTCGCCCTTCTTGATGCTCATCTCGAAGTAGCCAGGCACGTACAGGTCCTCGTTCGAGGCATAGCCGCGCTCCTGCTCCTTCGGATACTCCACGCCACGGTACCAGTCGGGCTGGAAGATGAACTCGTTCTTCTTCGAGAACTGCATGAAGAGGTCGGGATAGCCGGCATACATACACGTCTTGATACCATTGTCCACGGGATGGTACTCGCGCGAGGCCGTCGCGTTCTCATGCGTAAACTGACGGACCGAACGGAAGGCGAGGAACGGACGGAACCGCAGCGTGGTGGCCGAATGGGCATCCTCCAGCGTATAGCGGATGAGGATGCGGTCCTCATAGTGCTGGAACACCACTTCCTTCTTCAATACTACGCCACCCACGCGGTAAATCGTGGTCGGCACTACGTCACAGCTAAACTCGCGGATGTACTTATGACCCTTCGGGCTGAAGTTGTTGCCCGAATACTTGTGGAGTCCGAGATTGAACTCAGCACCGTGCTGAATCACCGTACAGTCGAGCGACGATAGCAACACATGGTTGTCGTCGTCAAGCTCAGGTACGGGAACAACGAGCAGACCGTGATACTTGCGCGTGTTACAGTCCACCAGCGTCGATGCACTGTATGCGCCAGAACGGTTTGTCCGAAGCAATTCACGACGGAGCGACTCCTCTAAATTGGTCATTACCGCTTTTTCAAATCGTAAATAACTCATAGTTCCTTATTTCAGTTTATTTTCAATTTTGTTTTAGGAATCATTTAAATTTGTCCAAAGTTACGAATTTTTCTTCGAACTTTGAACTTTAAACTTTGAACTTTATGATTTGTTAACTTTATACGGGTATCAGGAAGTTGATAACCTCCTGTTCTATGGTGATGGTGTATGCGCCAACAGGCACGCCGAGCAGACGCCCGTCAACACCCACCAACGCGTGTTTCGCCTCCTCTACCCTCACCTCTCGCGTGCGGTAAGGATGCACGCTTTTGTGGTTCAGGAAACGACCTGTAATCAACAGCCACAATCCCGCAAACACCTGCAGCAACTCAGTATGATAAACCAGCGACACATCGAGCATGCCGTTATACGGTACCGCACTCGGCGTCTGACCGTAGCCCGGACCGCTGCCCACGCACATCGTCATCACCTTACGGTCCACGATATCGCTATTGATCTTCACGCGCATCTTATAATCCATACGGTGGAAAATCATCAGGAAGATAGACACGATGAACGACAGCGTCCTCGAACCCAGCAACGAACGCGTCTGTCTGCGCAGGTTCATCACGTCGGCTATCAGTCCCACGTTCACGCAATTCAGGAAGTAGCGGTGACACCGTTCGCCCTGCTTGTTCTCGTAACGCACACACCCCAGGTCTATCGTCCTCACGCGGTGAGCCTTCAGCCAGTCCACCGTCTGTTCCACGTCGCCCTCGCTGAAACCCCAGTAGCGCGCGAAGTCGTTCATCACACCGTTCGGAATCACGCCCAGCGCAATCTCGCTGCGCACCTGCTGCTCCTCCTTCATCAGGCAGTTCACCGCATCGTTCAGTGCCGAGTCGCCACCCACAATGATGATCGTCTTATAGCCGTTATGGATGAGCATCGTCATCAGACGCTCCACGCTGTCAGCCGACTCGCTCTGCACAAAGTCGTACTGCACCTGCCGGTCGTCCAACGCCTTCTGCAGCTTCTCACGCTGCTTCGAACCGCGTTCCTTGGGGCAATACAGGATGCCCCACCTTCCCTCATTGGTCATAGTTAAATTGTTAGTCGTTGCAAAGATAACATTTTTTCAAGAAACACGCAAATTTTCGCCAAATTTTTCGTATCTTTGCAACCGGATTGAAAAATATGATATAATGAAGAAACCCGAATGGCTTGAAAAAGAACAGCTTTATAAAATACTGTTTGAGTCGGACACGCCCCGCGGACGTGCCTTCGATATTGTCTTGATGGTGGTAATCTCGCTCAGCATTCTCGTATCCTTTATCGAGACCATTCCGTCGCTGGCACATACTTTCCGGCTCCTGCTGGAGATATCGGAATACCTCTTCACTTTCTTCTTTACCCTCGAGTACATTGCCCGCGTCTACTGCTCACCACGGCCCAGAGACTATGTGCTCAGTTTCTTTGGCGTGATAGACCTCTTGGCCACATTGCCGCCATATCTGTCCTATTTCCTGCCAAACGCGCGCTACATGATCCTGTTCCGTACGTTCCGCTTCATCCGTATCTTCCGCATTTTTAAATTGTTCTCGTTGATCAACGAGGGCTACATCCTTATGAACTCGCTCAAGAAGAGTATCAACAAGATATCAGTCTATTTCCTGTTCGTACTCATACTCGTCACTTGTCTGGGCACGCTGATGTATATGGTTGAGAGCGGCCATCCTGACACGAAATTCACCGATTTGGCGACGTCCGTCTATTGGGCTATCGTCACGATGACCACCGTCGGCTATGGCGACATCACACCTGTAACCCCCATAGGACGCTTGCTGTCGGCATTCATCATGCTCCTTGGCTACACCATCATTGCCGTTCCTACCGGCATTGTTACAGCCAACATCATAGACGAGACGAAAGAAAAACCGAAAGACGGCCGTTGTCCACGATGTGGTGACGAGGTGCGCGACAACGACCGTTACTGCTCCCACTGCGGCGAAAAACTATAATTACATCGTTAATATCACTCACCAGTCCCTCTGCCATCCTAAAAAACAAACCCGCAATCACTGCGGGCTTGTTTCGTTTTGGATTTCTATTGTGAGCGCACGATGTGCGTAATTTTGTCGATGTAGTAGTCAAGGCCGAAGATGGAGCCTGCGAGAAGAAACGCCTGTCCGACGTAGATCAGTAGACCATTGGCCACGTCCTGAATGGTGAAAACCTGATAGCCTACCATGACGATGCTCGTTACGATAAGGGCTACAGCACAGATATATTGTATTTTCTTTGTAGCCGTCATACGCTTACTGCATCAGTGTGGTTATCACCTCGTTGCCTGCGTAGCCGCCTCCGGCTGCAATGAGGATGTAACCCAAAATCTTAAATATAGTCTTTATAATCTTCATAAGCTTATTTTTAAAGTTTCAAGATTAAAGTTTCATGTTTAAAGAGGCTGGGGCCTCAGTCCTCAGACATCAGCCCTCAGCCATCTTACATCGTTAGTCTTGTCCCATGTCGTCGTCGTTGCCGCCGGTGTTGCCGCCGCTGTTGCTACCGCCGCCGGTGTTGCTACCGCCGCCTTGGTTTTCACTCCCCTCGCCATTTGGAGAGGGGTTGGGGGTGAGGCTACCACCGTTGTAGTTCTCGCTCAGGAAGGTGTTGACGGGGATCTCGGTGCGCAGCACCTCCTTGACCTTGTCGGTCTCGGCGTCCTTGATACGCTCGACGACGACC
>ONKX01000043.1 GCA_900318555.1 uncultured Prevotellaceae bacterium
GCAGGGAGGAGAGTGACGGTTAGCAGGGAAGGTGTTGGAGTCAATACTTTCGGAGTAATCGAAAATACTCTTGGACTATTCAAAATTTCTTTCGGAGTATCTGAATTTAGTGCCGGGTTGAAAGGAAAGAGTGCCGTGCAAACAGAGGGAATGTGCCTATGTAAAAGGGAGCGAAACGTAGGGTAAGCGGATTCGGGCGGCCGTGCACATTAATAAGCACGGCCGTGCTTATTATTGCGGGCGAGCGTGCTTATTATTGCGACCGCCCGCCCGTGACCGAGTTTTATTCCTTGTATATTTCATTTAGATATGCCCCGTGTTACTTGCAGAGTTTGCAACCGGAGCATTTGTTGAGTTCGCCGCGGAAGCGTTTCTCTACGAGGTAGTGCAAGCGGTCGCGGAGCGGTTCGAGCTGCATGTGGTCAATGACTTCGTTGATGAAGGCATTTTGAAGCAGCAGTTTAGCCTCAGCAAGTGAGATGCCTCGCTGACGCATATAGAAGAGGGCGGCATCGTTGAGTTGTCCTACGGTAGAACCATGCGCACACTTCACGTCGTCGGCATAGATCTCGAGCATCGGCTGGGTGTACATCCGTGCCTCCTTGGTAGCCGTCAGGTTCTGATTGGTCATCTGCGAGGTTGTCTTCTGAGCACCATGTTCCACCAGCACACGACCTGCAAAGGCTCCCACGGCCTTATCGTCGAGCACATATTTGTAGAGTTCATTCGAGCTACAATGGGGAACCTTGTGCGTAATCAGCGTGTTGTTATCGACGTGCTGCTGCTTGTCGGCAATGACACAGCCGTAGCATTGGCACTCGGCACCCTCGCCGGAGAATGTCAGGTCCAGCTTGTTGCGGGTGACGCCATTGTGAAGGGTTATGACGTTGTGGTTGACGCGGCTGTTGGCCTGCTGGTCGATATAGACGTTGCTCACGCGTACGTTCTTGTTGTGGGTCTCCTCCATGCAGTACAGGTCGAGTGATGCATTCTCGCCTACATAAGCCTCGATGACTTGTGTGGCCAGGAAGTTACGGTCGTCAGCGGCATGGTCGCAGAACAGCATTTTTATCTCAGCTCCCTCTTCGAGGATGATGAGCACGCGACGATTGACCATTAGGTCAACATCACTACGCAGGATATTTATCACTTGAATGGCGCGATCTACCTTCACGTTCTTGGGCACATAGACGTAGAGACCATCTTGGACCAGCATGGTGTTGAGGTCGTTAACGGCATCATTGGCTTGAGTTGCCAAGCGGTTGTAATATTCGCTGGTGGCAAAATCCTTCAGCGAACCGATAATCACGCCTTCAGGCAGGTGCCCTTTGGGTTTCTCGTCGTGATAGAAAATGTCGTTGACCACAAAGTACAGGCTGGTGGAAAGGTTAGGTACGTCGCAACGGAACGCGTTGTAAGGGTCGACAGGAATCTGGAGGCGATTCAGGTTCAGACCATAGTCAGGGGCGAAGAGCGCTTGAATGTCGGTATACTTGTAGCGTTCGACTTTTCGAGTGGGGAAACCATTCGATGCGAAACGCTCGAAAGCCGCGTCACGCACGGCGTTCATCACGTCGCTGCTGTGCTCGCAGATCATCCCGCGACACTGCTTATAGAGATCAATATATTGTTGTTCTGCTTTCATAATTGTCAATTGTCAATTATCAATTGTCAATTAGTTACTCTTCTCCAATTTCTTCTTTTATCCAATCGTAACCGTGCTCCTGAATCTGTACCGCCAACTCAGGACCACCCGTCTTGACGATGCGACCTTTGTAGAGCACATGAACATATTGCGGACGAATCATCTCCAACAAGCGATCGTAGTGGGTAATGACGATGCAAGAAGTCTCGGGTGTTTGAAGCTTATTCACGCCCTCTGCTACGATACGCATTGCATCCACATCCAGACCAGAATCAGTTTCGTCGAGAATGCTCAGTTTTGGCTCCAGCATCGCCATCTGGAAGATTTCGTTGCGCTTCTTTTCACCACCGCTAAAGCCCTCGTTTACGGAACGGTTAGCCAGTTTTGAGTCGAGCTCCACAATCTTACGTTTCTCGCGCATCAGCTTCAGAAACTCTGCGGCATTCATGGGGTCGAGACCTTGATATTTGCGCTTCTCGTTGATAGCGGCCTTCATGAAGTTGGTCATCGAGACACCAGGAATCTCCACAGGATACTGGAAACTTAGGAACAAGCCCTCGTGGGCGCGATCCTCTGGCTTCATCTCCAGCAGGTTCTTGCCATTGAAGTATGCCTCGCCCTCAGTGACCTCGTAGAGCGGATTACCTACGAGCACGGCACTCAAGGTCGATTTACCAGAACCGTTAGGTCCCATGATGGCATGTGTCTCACCATCGTTAATCACGAGGTCGATGCCCTTTAATATTTCTTTATCGCCGATTTTGGCGTGTAAGTTCTTAACTTCAAGCATTTTCGTTATATCGTTATATCGTTATTTCAGGTTAACCCACCGTTCCCTCAAGAGAGACGCTGAGCAACTTTTGGGCTTCGACGGCAAACTCCATCGGGAGTTTCTGGAGTACTTCCTTGGCATAACCATTGACGATGAGTCCGACGGCCTGCTCGGTGGGAATGCCGCGCTGATTGCAGTAGAACAGCTGGTCCTCAGAGATCTTTGAGGTGGTAGCCTCGTGTTCGAAGACGGCAGTGTCGTTGTGAACATCCATATAGGGGAAGGTGTGGGCACCACAGTCAGAGCCCAGCAGCAACGAGTCGCACGATGAGTAGTTGCGGGCGTTATCCGCTGTTGATGCTGCACGTACCAGTCCACGATAGCTATTCTGACTATGACCAGCCGAGATACCCTTAGAGATGATTGTACTCTTGGTGTTCTTACCAATGTGAATCATCTTGGTTCCCGTATCCGCCTCCTGATAATTGTTGGTGACTGCTACTGAGTAGAACTCAGCCTGCGAGTTATCACCTCTTAATATACAGGAGGGATACTTCCAGGTGATGGCAGAGCCCGTCTCGACCTGCGTCCACGACAACTTACTGTCGACACCACGCAAATCGCCACGCTTGGTGACCAGATTCAGCACGCCACCCTTGCCGTTTTCGTCGCCAGGATACCAGTTCTGAACGGTGGAGTATTTCACTTCTGCACGATCCATCACGATAATCTCGACAATAGCAGCATGCAGCTGGTTCTCGTCACGCATGGGCGCTGTACAACCTTCGAGATACGACACGTAAGCATCGTCGTCGGCAATAATCAGCGTACGCTCAAACTGTCCCGTATTCCTGGCGTTGATGCGGAAATACGAGCTCAACTCCATGGGACAACGAACACCTTTGGGAATGTAGACAAACGAACCATCGCTGAAAACAGCGCTGTTGAGGGCCGCAAAGAAGTTATCGCGATAAGGAACCACCGAACCTAAGTACTGACGAACCAAATCGCCATGTTCCTTGATGGCTTCGCCTATCGAGCAGAAGATGACACCTTTTTCGCGCAATTTCTCCTTGAAAGTAGTCTTTACGCTCACAGAGTCCATAATGGCATCAACGGCAGTATTGCCGCTCAGGGCTAAACGCTCCTCCAAGGGAATGCCGAGTTTGTCGAAGGTCTTTTCGAGTTCAGGGTCAATCTCTTGGCCATTAGTATTTGGCTTTTGGCTTTTGGCTGCCGTGGGGTCAGCGTAGTAGCTGATGGCCTGGTAGTCAATGGGTGGCACGTGAACGTGGCCCCATGTAGGCTCCGTCTGCTCTTTCCAGTAGCGGAACGCCTTGAGGCGGAAATCGAGCATCCACTCGGGCTCCCCCTTCTTAGCAGAGATGAGCCGAACGATGTCCTCGTTCAGCCCTTTCTCGATGATTTCAGTATGTACGTCTGTGGTGAAACCGAACTCGTATTTCTGTTCGGCCACTTGACGGACAAACTCATTCTTTTTTTCTTCCATTAAAGTTTCTGTTCTACCTCAATCTCTGTGAAGGTCTCAATGATATCGCCTACCTGGATGTCGTTGAAGTTCACCAGTGAGATACCGCACTCCAGACCTGTAGCGACTTCCTTGGCATCATCCTTGTAACGCTTCAGGGCATCGATAGGAGCTGTGTGGATGACAATACCGTCACGGATGACGCGGGCTTTATCCTTGTTGTGTACCTTACCATCGGTCACCAGACCACCGGCAACAGTACCCACCTTGGAAATCTTGAAGACCTGCTTCACCTCAATCTCACCAGAAACAATCTCCTTCTTCACCTTGTCGAGCATACCCTGCATGGTTTGCTTCACATCATCAATGGCATCGTAGATGATAGAGTAGGTGTTGATCTCGACACCTTCACGCTCAGCAGCACGACGGGCATCGGCAGAAGGACGTACCTGGAAACCGATGATGATAGCCTCAGAAGCCGAAGCCAGCATGACATCGTTCTCTGAGATCTGACCTACGGCCTTCGAAATCACATTCACCTGCACCTTCTCGGTAGACAGTTTGATGAACGAGTCAGAGAGTGCCTCGATAGATCCGTCGGTATCGCCCTTCACGATGATGTTCAACTCATGGAACTCACCCAGAGCAATACGATGTGACAACTCGTCAAGACCGAGTTTTGTCGTTGTACGCAGGCTCTGCTCACGTTGCAACTGGATACGCTTATTGGCAATCTCGCGTGCTTCCTGCTCAGTCTCCATCACGTGGAAAGAGTCACCAGCGGTAGGCGCACCATTCAAGCCTAAGATGATAGCGGGCTCAGCAGGACCAGCCTTTTCAATGCGCTGGTTACGTTCATTGAACATAGCCTTCACACGACCCCAGGCAGTACCAGCAATCACTACATCACCAATCTTCAACGTACCATTTGACACGAGGACGGTAGAAACATAGCCACGGCCCTTGTCGAGTGAAGACTCGATGATAGAACCTGTAGCCTTGCGGTTAGGATTAGCCTTCAGGTCGAGCATCTCGGCCTCCAACAATACCTTTTCCAGCAGTTCGTAAACACCCTGTCCTTTCTTGGCACTGATTTCCTGACACTGGTATTTACCGCCCCAGTCTTCGACGAGGAGGTTCATATTGGCCAAGTCCTCGCGAATCTTATCGGGGTTAGCGCCTGGCTTATCAATCTTATTGATGGCGAACACCATCGGTACGTTGGCAGCCTGAGCATGAGCGATAGCCTCCTTGGTGGTAGGCATCACGCTGTCATCAGCAGCGACGATGATGATGGCGATATCCGTTACCTGAGCACCACGGGCACGCATAGCCGTGAAGGCCTCGTGGCCAGGGGTATCGAGGAACGTGATGCTATGACCATCCTTCAACTTCACATTGTAAGCACCGATGTGCTGAGTGATACCACCAGCCTCACCAGCAATGACATTAGTGTTGCGGATGTGGTCAAGCAGAGAAGTCTTACCATGGTCAACGTGTCCCATCACCGTTACAATTGGAGCGCGAGAGATTAGATCGTTCTCATCGTCCTCCTCCTCAGTAATGGCATTCTGCACTTCAGCTGAGACATATTCAGTCGTGAAACCAAACTCATCAGCAACGATATTGATGGTCTCGGCATCCAGACGCTGGTTGATAGACACCATGATACCGATGCTCATACAAGTACCGATAACCTGGTTGACACCCACATTCATCATGGTAGCGAGCTCAGAAACCGTCACAAACTCAGTGAGCTTTAGCACCTTGCTCTGTGCTGCCTCTGCTGCCATCTCTTCGTTCATGCGCTCGGCAACAGCGTCACGCTTCTCACGACGATATTTGGCACCCTTCTTGTTCTGGTTCTTCGAGGTGAGGCGGGCCAGCGTCTCCTTGACCTGGCGTGCTACTGCCTCGTCGTCAACCTCCAACGGCTTCACGGGACGGTTCTTCTTATTCTTCTTACCACCCTGTTGCTGTTGTTGTTGCTGTTGACCATTCTTGTTCTGGTTCTTCTTGTTCTGATTCTGCTGTTGGTTGACCTGTTTGGCAGCAGCTTCAATATCCACCTTACCCTGGCGGATACGTTCACGCTTCTTGCGCTCACCAGCAGCTTTTTCTTCACGTTCCTTGCGACGTTCCTCCTTCGATTTTTTCTTTGGACGGGTACTCTGGTTCAGAGCGGAGAGGTCAATTTTACCCACAACATTCAACTGAGGAGCATTCTGGGCAATCTTTGCATCACCAGGTGTCTTGGCCAACGAGGGAGTGGAAGTCTGGTCGACGATATCTTCTTCATCATCTTCCTCCTCATTGTCCATTTCCTCCTCTTCTTCTTCAGAATCCTCAATCTCAGGTTCTGGAGTCACGGACTGAACAGGCGTCTCTGCAACGGGCTCTTCTATTTCGACCTCAGGTTCATCTTCTACTTGTGGTTCGGCAGCAACCACGGGTTCCGGCTCGGCCTTCGGTGCAGCCTTGGGCTTGCCGATACTTTCAAGGTCAATCTTACCCACAGGTTTGAACTGCGGGTGACTGTCCAATAGCTCGTCAGCGGAGGCAGTAGCTTTTTTCTCTACAGGCTTCTCCACCTTCTTCTCAGGCTTGGGCTTTTTGGCAAACAGCATCTCAGCCTTGGTCTTGACAGCCTTATCGGTGCTAAACTCGTTGACCAAAGCCTCGTACTGCTCGTCAGAAATCTTGGTGTTTGTCGTTGCGTCATCCTTGATTTCTCCAAGCGAACTCTTCTTTTTCAGGAAATCAACTGCCGTTTGAAGTCCTATATTCAGTTCTGATAATACTTTATTTAAACGTACTCCCATTATTTACTTTTTTACCTTTTTACCTTTTTACTTTTACTCGAACTCTGCCTTCAGTACTTCGATAACGTGATCGACGGTCTCTTCCTCAAGGTCAGCCTTTTCAATAAGCATCTCACGAGGAGCATTCAACACAGCCTTGGCAGTGTCAAGACCAATGGCCTTAATGGAGTCGATAATCCACTGGTCAATCTCGTCAGCAAACTCGTCGAGGTAGATATCCTCGTCGGCTTCGTTCTCGTTCACAACACGGAAGACGTCAATGGTGTACTCTGTCAGCATGGAGGCGAGCTTGATGTTCAGACCACCCTTACCAATGGCCAGCGATACCTCTTCGGGCTGCAGATAGACCTCCGCCTTGTGTTCCTCGGGATTCAGCGTGATGCTGGTGACCTTAGCGGGCGACAGGGCGCGCTGGATGAAGAGTTGGGTATTGTTGGAGAAGTTGATGACATCGATGTTCTCGTTGCACATCTCGCGAACGATACCGTGTACACGACTACCTTTTACACCAACGCAAGCACCTACTGGATCGATACGGTCGTCATAGCTCTCGACGGCCACCTTGGCGCGCTCACCCGGCATACGGGCAATACGGCGGATGGTAATGAGACCGTCGTTGATTTCTGGCACCTCAGCCTCGAGCAGACGCTCCAGGAACAGGTTCGAGGTACGGCTCAGGATGATGCGTGGATTGTTGTTCTCGTTCTGTACTTCCTTGACAATTGCACGGATGGTCTCGCCCTTGTGGTAGTTATCTGCAGGAATCTGCTCCTGCTTAGGCAGATGGAGTTCGTTGCCCTCATCGTCGATGAGCAGTACTTCGCGCTTCCAAATCTGGTAGACCTCAGCGCTGACAATCTGTCCGACGCGATCCTTGTACTTGTTGTACAGTGAGTCGTGCTCCAGCTCCAGAATCTTTGAAGCCAGTGTCTGACGTAGGTTCAGAATGGCACGACGGCCAAACTTCTGGAAGTCAACTTCTTCTGACACCTCTTCACCAACCTCATAGTCAGGCTCAATTTTCTGTGCCTCGCTCAGGGCAATCTCTTTGTTCTCGTCCTGTACTTCACCGTCAGCCACCACGATACGGTTGCGGTGAATCTCGAAGTCACCCTTGTCGGGGTTTACAATTACGTCGAAGTTCTCGTCCGAACCGAACATCTTGGCGATGACGTTGCGGAAACTCTCTTCCAGCACGCTCACCAGAGTAGTGCGGTCGATGTTCTTTGTCTCTTTAAATTCCTGAAAGGTCTCAATCATTGAGGGGCCTTTCGCTTTCTTTAGTGTTGCCATTGATTTATTTTTTTGTTTTAATCTTTCTCTTTACTTAAAGGCCAGCAGGTATTTGCAGTATTTTACGTCGCTAACGTTGAACGACTTGTCAACATCTACCAGTTGAGGACGCTTCTTGCCCTCAATCTGCTGCTTCTCCTTCACCGTCACGATGAATTGTTCTGCTTCTGTGTTGACCTCCTTGAGGATGCCCTGCAACTTTTGGCCGTTGTTCTGCAACACTTCCACCTCTTTACCGATGTGGTTGACGTACTGCTGCATCACCTTGAAAGGCTGACCGATGCCAGCCGAACCAACTTCCAATTCATAATCGCCCAGTTCCTCACCCAGCGTATCCTGCAGGTGACGACTCAGGTCAGCACAATCTTCAATCCATACGCCGTCGGCGTGGTCTATCTCAATCACGATACGGTCGTCTGCGGTCATTTCAACATCTACCAGGTAGTAGTCGCTCTTTTGCAACCACTCCTCAACAGCTTTTGTTATTCCGTTCTTGTCTATCATATACGATATTTAAGTGTTTAAATGCAAGAATGAGAGGCTCGCTTGGAGTCTCTCATTCCTCTGAACGGCTGCAAAGGTACGAACTTTTTTCCGTTCCTGCAAATTTTTCGGTTATTTATTTACTCGTGTACATATAAATTCCACCCGAGGTAAGTCTCAATGGCCTCCTGAACGATGTCGACGACATCGGTGCGGCACATAGCGACATGATGTTCAAAGCCGTTCTTGCAGATATACTTCATCAGTTTTTGCAGGTTATCAACCTTGGTAACAGCGATACATCCATCCATGCCGTAGGGATCGTTGGTGATTTCACCCTTACCCAGATAAGCCTTGATGATGCCCTTGGGGTCGTCAGTAGATATGCGGAAGAAAGTGAAGGGACCTTCGCTGACCTTGGCGTAAACGGCACCGAAGGTATTGATTTTGCCCAACGTGCGACCTAATACACCTAATGGACCTAACTTCAAATCTCCATTGCCCACGAACTGCTTGGGGAAGTTACCGCAATGGGTGCAGACGCACTTGTTGCGATCCTCAGCGAAGTTGTTGTTCCAGTCGAGCAGGGCAGGAGCGTTCTGAGAAGCCAGCGAGAGAGCATACATCGAAATGGCTCCAGCTAGGTCGGTCTCGCAAGCAGCTGGAATCAGTTTTTCGCTCAACATCGACATCGTCACGCAAGGTGCGCAACCATAGTTCTGCTCCAGCGAATCCCAGCATTGGATGGCAACAGCTTGCACATCGTTGGCTTCAATCCAGTTCTCGACAGCCACGCTGAACTTAGCTTGTAAGCCCAACTTCTCCTTGTAGGAATCGGGCACCTTGGCATAGTTACAGGTACGGTTGCACATCTCGATGAACTTAGGATCGTCGTCCTGAATCTTCTGAGCGGCATAGAGAATCTCAGAGAGGTCGGCAGGAACAACGGTGATGCCTGAGCGCTGTAACAGCTTTTCGCTGGCACGACAGGTGTTGAAACCCAAGGGGCGTGTGCCAATCTGCCCCAAGCGACAATGACGCAAACCATTGACTACGCGACAGATAGCGGCAAAGCGGTCAATATCCTTCTTCAGTAACGGATCGTAGATAGAATAGGTATGCAGGGTGGTATCTGTAAAGGGAATGCCATACTGATAGAGGTTGTTGCACACGCTAATCTTGCCACAAAAGGCATCACGACGCGAGTCAAGGTCAACCTTGTCGTTCTCATCGTCGCAAGCTTGTACCATCACGGGTACATTGAGATCGGCATCGCTGATGGCATTGATGATACCAATCTCAAAGCCGAAGTTGGGCAACGAAACGATGATGCCGTCGATTTCATCGCGATGCTGACGGAATTGTTTCGAAACCTTCAGTCCGTCCTCACGGGTCTCAATGCTCGAACTGCCTGTAGGCGTAGCGTCCTCAGGCAGGATGATGTACTCGTAACCACCCTCGTCAAGTGTCTTCAATAGTTGTTTGCGAACATCCTTAGCCAATTCTGAATTAAAATAGGCGCGTGTTCCGATAATCACGCCAAAACATGTCTTTCCGTTCTTCATAATTGTATATTGTTTAGTAATTGATATTTGCTTTCTTCTGTTTGTCTGTTACTAGTTCATACACGCCTCCGGCTTTTGTCTTTAGGGTGTACAGCCCGGTTTTGTCAGTTTTCATACCTTTTCCCTTGAGTGGAGTGTTTGAACGCAGTTTGCAGGTACCTCCGTTGCGAGAACGGATAACGGCCTTAGTGAGCTGACCATTCTCCCAGTTTATGTCAATTTCGAAACCACCACGAGCCACAAGACCCTTTACTGAACCGCTTTTCCATACTGAAGGCAGGGCGGGTAAAAGGTAGATAAAACCATCGTAGCTCTGCATCAACATCTCGGCAATGCCTGCCGTACAACCGAAGTTGCCATCGATTTGGAATGGCGGATGTGCATCAAACATGTTAGGATAAGTACCACCATGTTGCTTGACGGTGCCAAAAATCAAGAATGTATCGGCAGTCAGCGTCAACTGATCCTGGATGAGTTTGTAGGCATGTTCGCCATCCAGCAATCGCGCCCACGAACAAACCTTCCAACCCATACTCCATCCTGTTGAGACATCGCCGCGAGCCTCCAACGATTTGCGAGCCGCATTCCAAAGCTCAGGAGTGCGTGTTGGCGAGATCTGATACGAGGGATAGAGCCCATAGAGATGCGAGAAGTGGCGATGGTCGTCCTTAGGATCATCAAGGTCGTCGAGCCATTCCTGCAACTGGCCCCACCGACCGATCTCCATAGGAGGCAGTTGAGTTAATTGAGCTTTGATAGTGTCTAAAATCTCTAGATGGTCTAGATTATCTAGAATCTTTGCTGCTTCCAACACATTCGTATATAGCTCCGTCACAATTTGGTTATCCATCGTTACACCAGCGTCCAGTGGGGTGGGTCGTCCCTTGCCACCATGCTCAGGCGATTCACCAGGACAAACAACGAACCAACCTTTTGTGGGATGCTTCACGAGCGTTTGTGTGAAGAAACGGGCAGCATCAAGCATGATGGGGAAATATTGACGAAGGAAATCCTTGTCGTTCGTATATAAATAATGTTCCCACAAGTGACGACAAAGCCAGGCGGCACCCATAGGCCAAAGGCCAGTCTGTGCACGGTCGACAGGGCCTGTAATGCGCCATTGATCTGTGTTGTGATGCAACACCCAACCCTCAGCACCATACATGTCGCGAGCCGTTTGCTTGCCTTGCTCGTATATTTCGCGAATCAGCTTGAACAGCGGTTCGTTCATCTCCGTCAGATTTGTCACCTCCGAGGGCCAGTAGTTCATCTCGAGGTTGATGTTCGTCGTGTATTTCGAGTCCCATGACGGAAACATCTTTTCGTTCCAAATGCCCTGTAGATTTGCAGGATTCATGTTATCGGGTTGTGACGAGCAAATCAAGAGATAGCGCCCGAATTGGAAATAGGTAGCGACGAGGTGATTGTCAGCGACAGAATCGCTGACCACACTAAAGCGCTCGATGCGCTTGTTCATAGGGACGTTGGCGTAGAGGTCAGACCCCAAGTCGAGCTTCACACGGTCGTAGTATTTGTGGTATTCCCGTTCGTGCTGTGTCTTCAGCGCTTCATAGCCCAAGGCCATCGCAACATGTAGGCGCTCTTTCGATTGTGCCTCCTCGTCGCCCGTGATGTTTTTATAGTTCTTCACATTCGTGCCAATAGCGACATAGATAATTGCCTCATCGGCACCTACTACGCTGATATTACCATTCGAGCCCGTTGTACGTCCGCCTTTTGTCTGTACGGCCATACGACCCATAAAGCGCACCTTGCCCTTCAGTCCCTCATGCTTGGAAGAAACGCCTAAGAGCGTTGCTTCGTTGCCATCCATACCGATGAGCGGATTCTCATGGGGCGTAGTCATGTTTGCCGTAAACGTAATCTTGCCTTTCTCGCTGGCAGTCAAATGGATAGCCATCACATGGTTGCCTCCCAATGGGGTAATCACCTCGCGCTCATACTTCACACCATCTACCTCATAGTGGACAATACTTTTGGCATTATCTAAATCCAACCAACGCTCGTAGTTCTTGTAGTCAGCATGTCCAGGCATTGAAATAAACAGGTCGCCAAAGGGTTGATAGGGCATACCCATATTCTGGCCTGCAGCATTTGGCATTACCTTCGCATTAGCCAACTCCTGCGCCTCCTTGTATTTTCCTTCGAAAATCAGCCTCCGCACCTCAGGCAGTGCCTGTTTGGCACTGGGATTAATGACATTATTCGGTTGTCCCGCCCAGATGGTTTCTTCGTTCAGCGCAATATGCTCGACAGCTGGTGTTCCGAATACCATACCGCCTATCACGCCATTTCCCACAGGCAATGCCTGCGTCCACGTCTGGGCAGGACGGTCGTACCACAAACGATGTTGGGCTACGGCCCAGTCGCAGCACACCATGAAGAGGAGGATGATAGTTATACGTTTCATTTGTAGAGGCTTTTGAGTGCGTCGTCAGGTTCTATTGTCACCTTGCTCTCATCGAGCATCGAGCGGTCGAGGCCGAAAACGTCGATGAAGAAGTCATAGACGGCCTTGCGCTTGCTCTCGCGGAAGTCGTGGCGCTCGTTGGGCAGGTGGACGTTACGTACCTTGTCCTGAGCACCATAAAAACCATAGATACGTTGTAGGTAGGGGAACTCGAGGGTGGGAACACTCGATGTCCAGTCGCCACCGTCAGAGACGATGAGCATGGGCTTGGGAGCCATGATAGCGGCAAGTTCTGGTTCGCAGGTTCCACCAGCCGCGAGCTGAACGGGTTTGCCACTCTCGCAGGGACAACCGCCATCGAAATGCGAAGCGAGATGAACCACAGGTGCTGAGGCCGTGACGCGTTCGTCAAGCAAGGAAAGCAGGACAGTATGTGTACCACCGCCAGAGCCACCCATGACGCCAACGCGTTCGGGGTCAATGTCCTTATGGTTTTTGAGCATCCAATCGAGCAGAATATAGCCACAAGCGGCCTGATAGACGTGGGCGCGAGAGGTATGATGGGCTGCTTCGCCCACTTCCTTTTCGCTCTCGCCCCAACCGTAAAGGTCGAAATCGACACAGACGGCGCCCATACGAGCCAAGGTGCCTAAGCGTTGCTGTTCGTCCTTGCGATAACGGTAGGGCCAATGACCGTCAGGGCAGACTATTAAAGGCTTTTGGCTTTTGGCTTTTTGCTTTTTGCTTTTGACTGGCGCATAGGCGTAAATCGTGCCAAACAGGTGCTGACCGGGCGTTAGTTCGATGTAGATGTTTTGGGTTGTATAGCCGTCATGCTTGCGAATCTTCGAAAGAATGACAGGACGCTTGCCCGACGATGATCCGTCGGGAATGGTGACACAGGAGTCGAGGAAAGAATCGAGCTCTAGGCGTTGGCGAACCTCACGGCGGAGTGAGTCGCGACGAGCCTCCCATTGTCCCTTGTTATGATATAAGGATGAAAGCCAGTCGAGCATCATCTTACCCTCTGCCTCATGACGACGCGGATATTCGTAGAGCTTGATCTTGTATAGATTGCCGCTCTGTTTCCACCAGTTCCAATCGTAGTATTTGCAGATGTTGTCGAGTGTCATCTCCAGCGAATACGGTCGCACGCGGAAGTCGGCATACGGCAGTTGTTTGCCCACCGTATCGACATTTGCGTCGAACTTAAACCTCACACCAAAGCGACGAGCCACGTCCTGCATGAGGTCGTGCACGCTCCGTTCATATCGTGTTTCAAACGTCTGTGCCCCCACTACCGATGGTAGTATGACACATAGGAAAATCAGAATCTTTTTCATATATCATAAAGACTAATGAGCCCCCTAAATGTCATCAGCCGACGGGCTCAGAGTTTAGTGCCGGTAAACTCGGAGTTTAGTGGCACTAAAGTGGAGGTTTACCGGCACTAAACTTTTTCGCCATCGGCGTATTGTTGGCTGTAATGGTCAAATTAAGGGCAGAAATGTTGTTTTATTGCAAAAATAATCGTATCTTTGCCGACGCTAAAAACATAATTCGATATGAAGACAGACATACAGATAGCACGGGAATGCGAATTGCTGCCCATTGGCGAGATTGCCACACAGTTGGGAATCGCCCCTGAAGAGATAGAGCCGTACGGACGCTATATGGCCAAGGTGCCGGTGAGCCTGATCGACGAGAAGAAAGTGAAAAAGAGCCGACTGATACTTGTGACGGCTATCAGTCCCACGAAGGCGGGCATCGGTAAGACTACCGTCAGTATCGGTTTGACGTTGGGCCTGAACAAGATTGGCAAGAAGGCCACTGTTGCCTTGCGAGAACCGTCGTTGGGACCTTGCTTCGGTATCAAGGGCGGTGCTGCTGGCGGCGGTTATGCCCAGGTATTGCCGATGGAGAAAATCAATCTGCATTTCACGGGTGACTTCCATGCCGTAACCTCAGCGCATAACACCATCAGCGCGCTGTTGGACAACTATATTTACCAGCATCGTAAGGACGGTTTCTCGTTGCGTGAGATATATTGGAAGCGCGTGCTCGACGTAAACGACCGAAGCCTGCGCAACGTGGTGACAGGACTGAGAGGTGACGGTGTGGTGAATGAGACGGGTTTCGACATCACTCCAGCCTCGGAACTGATGGCCATCCTCTGCTTAGCGACGAGTGAGGAAGACCTGCAACGTCGTATCGAGAATATTGTACTGGGCGTCACATCCGACGGCAAGCTGTTTAAGGTGAAAGACCTCGGCGTGGCCGGAGCCATCACCGTATTGCTCAGGGATGCCCTCAATCCGAACCTCGTGCAGACAACGGAGCACACGCCCGCCTTTATTCATGGTGGTCCGTTTGCCAACATCGCTCACGGCTGTTCGAGTGTGGTGGCGACGAAGATGGCCATGAGCTACAGCGACTATGTGGTGACAGAGGCTGGTTTCGGTGCAGACCTCGGCGCAGAGAAGTTCTTCGACATCAAGTGCCGGAAGGCCGGACTGCTTCCGCGACTGGTGGTCATCGTAGCCACCACCCAGGGCCTGAAGATGCACGGAGGCGTGGATCTCGATCACATCAAGGAGCCGAACGCCAAGGGACTGACAGAGGGCCTGAAGAACCTGAACCGCCACATCCGCAACATGCAGGGCTTCGGACAGCCTGTGGTAGTGACGCTCAACCGCCACGATACTGATCTGGAGGAGGAAATCGCCATCGTGCGCAAGAACTGTGAGGACTTGCAAGTAGGCTTTGCCGTCAACGAAGCCTTCCTCAAGGGTGGCGAAGGGGCCATTGAACTGGCGCAGACTGTGGTCGAGACGATTGATAAGCAGCAACCTCTGCCCATCCGCTTTACCTATAAGGAGACTGACCGTCTGGAGGACAAGATAGAGAAGGTATGCAAGAGTATCTACGGTGCATCGGCCGTGGAATACGGTAAGACGGTGACAAAGAAACTGGAATCCCTGCGCAAATCCTTTACCGATGACGACGGTGCCATCGCTCACTATCCCGTCTGCATCGCCAAGACGCAGTTCTCATTCTCGGCCGACTCGACCCGTTATGGTTCGCCTGAGGGATTTACCATCCGTATTCGTGATGTCATCCTTAACTGCGGTAGCGAGATGATTGTGGCCATCGCTGGTGACATGCTCCGTATGCCAGGACTGCCCAAGAGTCCGCAGGCGGAACGCATCACTATCGAGAATGGCGAAATCGAAGGACTATCATAATTCACTAAAATAATAACCATAATGAGAACAAAAACTATTCTTACTTTTGTTGCGCTTGTAGTATTTTCGAGCGTACGTGTGAGTGCTCAGACAAAGTATGCCTGGCAGAATCCCCAGTTGCCCCGTGCTGATCGTGTAGAGAGCCTTTTGGGAATGTTGACCCCTGAAGAGAAGGTGGGTCTGATGATGAACAAGTCGGTATCTATAGACCGTCTCGGCATTCCGTCGTACAACTGGTGGAGCGAGGCCTGTCATGGTGTGCGTCAGGGAGGTTATACCGTCTATCCCCAGCCTATTGGCTTGGCCGCAGCATTCAGTGAGAAACTGGTGTACGACGTATTCTCGCAGGTCTCGGATGAGGCTCGTGCCAACTGGAACCGTACTGACCACAACGACCCGAAGTTGTTCAATGTACCTATGGGCGTGACCTACTATCCAGGCAATCCTGAACTGACGTTCTGGTGTCCCAACGTAAATATCTTCCGTGATCCGCGTTGGGGTCGTGGTCAGGAGACGTGTGGTGAGGATCCTTATCTGAATGCTGTGCTGGGTGTGCAGACCGTGTTGGGTATGCAGGAGCCTATCAAGCTGAACGGCAAGACCTATTACAAGACGCATGCCTGTGCCAAGCACTATGCCGTACACAGTGGTCCGGAACCCCTGCGTCACTCGATGAACGTTGAACCCACGAATCGTGACTTATGGGAGACCTATTTACCTGCCTTCAAGGCATTGGTCAAGAAGGGAAACGTGCGTGAGGTGATGTGTGCCTACCAGCGTTTCGAGGGCAAGCCTTGTTGCGCCAGCGACCGTCTGCTCATCGATATCCTGCGCAACAAGTGGGGCTACGATGCTATCGTACTTACTGATTGCGATGCCATCAATAATTTCTTCAATCGCGGTCAACACGAGACACACAAAGATCCGTTGTCGGCTACTGTCGATGCCGTATTGAATGGTACTGACCTAGAGTGCGGTAAAGTGATGATGAACCTGACGGACGGTCTGAAGAAGGGCTTGATAAAGGAGAGTGATCTCGACGATCATCTGCGCAAGACGCTGACGGGTCGTTTCGAACTGGGTATGTTCGATCCCGCCTCATCCCTCGAATGGTCGAAGATTCCTGCTTCGAATATCAGTAACGAAGAGCACGACGCCCTCGCCACCCAAGCAGCCCGTGAATCGATGGTACTCTTGGAGAATAAGGGTATCCTGCCTCTGTCTAAGGACATCAAGACGATTGCTGTTGTTGGTCCGAATGCCGACGATGTGGAACTGTTGAACGGCAACTATGGTGGCACACCTACCGATAATCATAAGCACTCTCTGTTGGAAGGTATCAAGAATGCTGTTCCTGGTGCGAAGGTTATCTATCAGAAGGCTTGCGAGTTGAACGATGAATATCAAACCATTCATCACTTGCAAGACTTCAATGGCGGTAAGGGTGCCCTCGTGGAGTTCTATAATAATAAGGAATTAGCTGGCGAGCCTGCCAAGACGGCATATTACAACGAACTGAACTTCTCGACCTTTGGTGCTTGGGGCTTTGCTGAGGGTGTCAATCGCGACACACTGTCCGTTCGCGTCAGTGGTCAGTATACGTCGAACTTTACTGGTGAGATGAAATATACGCTGACTACCGATAACGGCTATGTGCTGAAAGTCAATGGCGAGGTCGTCGAAGAGAACAAGGGTGGCGGTCGTCGTGGATTTGGTTTCGGACGTCGCGTGGAATACAAGTCGTTCCCTGTTGAGGCTGGTAAGACCTACGATATCGTGATTGAATACAAGCACGGCAACGGTCAGTTTGCGATGTTGCGTGGCGACATCTGCGAGCGCAAGCTCGTTGACTTCACGGAACTCGCCAATGAGGTAAAGGGTGCTGACGCCATCATTATTATCGGTGGTATCTCTGCCCGAATGGAAGGCGAGGGTGGTGACAAACAGGATATCGAACTGCCGAAGGTTCAACAGATGCTTGTAAAGGCGATGCACCAGACGGGTAAACCTGTTGTTTTCGTTAACTGCTCTGGATCGGCCATTGCCTTTGGTAGTGTAGAGGGTCAGTACGATGCTTTGTTGCAGGCTTGGTATCCTGGTCAGGGTGGTGCGAAGGCACTGGCTGAAGTGCTGTTTGGCGACTATAATCCTGGTGGAAAACTCCCTGTGACGTTCTATCGTTCGAACAACGACCTGCCCGACTTCCTTGACTATTCGATGAAGAATCGTACTTATCGTTACTTTACGGGTGTGCCTCAGTATGCGTTTGGTTATGGTCTGAGTTATACGACGTTCAGCGTGGGTAAGGCGAAGGTGAAAAGTCAGAAGGGTAAAGCCCCCAAAGTGACGCTTACCATCCCTGTGAAAAATACGGGTAGTCGTGAAGGAACTGAAACTGTTCAGGTGTATGTGAAGCGAGTGGGTGATGCTGGTGCGCCTATCAAGGCACTGAAAGGTTTCCAGAAGGTGAATCTGAAAGCTGGCGAGACTCAAAATGCCATTGTCACCCTCGATGGTGAGGCCTTCGAATATTACGACGAGATGATAGACGAACTTGCCGTAAAGCCTGGCAAATACCAGATACTCTACGGCACGTCGTCAAGGGATGAGGACTTGAAGTCGTTCGACTTCTCCTTCTGAGAAAAAGATACCCAGCGGTTTTCCGCTGGGCTTTTCTTTATTTATAGATAGGACCAAAGTTGGCGCAGGCACGATAGTCGGCGCCTTCTTTGTCCATACCGAATGCGTTCCAGCACGAAGGACGGAAGATGTCCTTATCGGCAATATTGTGCATGCAGACGGGGATGCGTAGCATGGCGCAAAGGGTAATAAGGTCGGCACCTACGTGTCCGTAGCAGATGGCTCCGTGGTTGGCACCCCAGTTGTTCATGACTGAATAGACATCCTTGAAAGCATCTTTCGTGGGGTCGAGACGTGGGGCAAACCAAGTGGTAGGCCAAGTGGGGTCAGTACGCTTGTCCAGAATGTCGTGGGTCTTGGGGTCGAGTTCTACCGTCCAACCCTCTGCCAGTTGCAGTACTGGACCGAGACCTGCCACAAGGTTCAGACGGAGCATCGTCATTGGCATACCACCCTTTGTGACGAAGTGTGACGAGTAACCACCACCACGGAAGTAGTCGCGATCGGCAGGCATCCAAGAGGTAGCTTTCAGACAAGCCTCCATGTCCTCGTTCTTCATCTCCCAGAAAGGCTTGATGGTGGGCTTGCCGTCCTTGTCGCTCATAGCACCTGTAGCATCAAGGGTGGTAGCACCACTATTGATGAGGTGGATGAAACCACCAGCAGCTGCACCACTCAGGTCAGTACCCGTGACGCGCTTTACTGCCTCTGGACTCCAATACGTGCGGATGTCTGAGAACATCACGCCACGATTGGTCAGCAGGTGACCAAACAGCATCGACATACCATTCAGGAAGTCGTTCTCAGTAGCCAGTGTGTAAGCCTCGCGCGGACCGTTCCAGTCAAACGATGTACACATCATTGACTCAGGGAAGTCGAAATTGGGCTTATAGTCTGTCCACTGACGCTGGCCCTGTACGCCTGCGGCAATGGCGTTATGTCCGATAGCCTCTTCCTTGTAGCCCATTGCACCCAGCTTCTCGCTGCCCTGCATCAGGTCGCGGATAATCATCATACACTTCACAGTAAACTCCCAGTCCTTGTCCTTCTCCTGGCGATTCTTGCCCTTGCCTTTACCATTGAACGTAGTCATAGGAACGCCAGGGAACAAGGGGCGGTCCTCGTTATAGTCGTGGCCCTCCTGAGGCTTGCAGTATTTCTCTACCCACTGCATAGCCTTCTCAAATTCCTCCTTGTCGTAAATGCCGAAGTCGACGCGACGCAAGATCTCCACCAGCGATACATATTCTGTACGCATGCCAAGGTACTGTTGCAGGAAGTCGGCATTGACAATCGAGCCAGCGATACCCATACAGGTGTTGCCTAATGACAGGTAACTTTTGCCCCTCATCGTGGCGACTGCCTGAGCGGCACGGGCAAAGCGCAGAATCTTCTCAGCCACATCCTCAGGAATGGTGTTGTCATCGAGGTCCTGCACATCGTGACCATAGATGCCGTAGGCGGGCAAACCCTTCTGGGCGTGTGCTGCAAGAACAGCAGCCAGATACACAGCACCTGGGCGCTCCGTTCCGTTGAAGCCCCAAACAGCCTTGGGATAAGTGGGATTCATGTCCATCGTTTCCGAACCATAGCACCAGCAGGAGGTGACGGTAATGGTAGAACCTACGTCCTCGCGCTCGAATTGCTCGGCACAAGCTGCACTCTCGCCCACACGACCAATCGTCGTGTTTGAAATGACACACTCAACCTTTGAGCCATCACCATTGCGAAGATTGCTCTCAATGAGCGTTTTTACAGCCTTGGCGAGGTTCATCGTCTTCTCTTCGAGTCCCTCGCGAATACCACCCTGACGACCGTCAATCGTAGGGCGAATACCAATCTTTGGATACACTTGTTTCATTTCTCTGATATGTTTTAGTTGTTAAGTTCTACCTAAAAAGACGCACAACGCTTTTGATTGTCATCATCGCAACAAAAGCGCATAATGCGTAGGTGTTGCTCGAATTCTTGCTTCCTTTTTTCTTTAATTCGAAATTTATTCTTACCTTTGCAGCCGAAAAAATAACAAAGAACAAAGATGAAGAAGTTAATGATAGCTTTTTTGCTAATGCTGACAATGACAGCTCAGGCAGATAACGTGATGACCAAGACCCAGGATGGAACCTACGTTGTCAACACCACAACGTTGGCTGACGACGTGGAGGGATATGCTGGTGCAACGCCTCTGGAGGTACACATCAAGAAGAACAAAATCGTGAAGGTTGTCGTGCTGAAAAACATGGACGGCCCTAAGTATAACGCCAAGGTGAAGAAGGAAATGTTGACGAAGTACGAGGGTATGGACGTCAAGAAGGGTACCGTACAGGACGTTGATGCAGTAACTGGTGCAACATTCACCTCAAAAGCCATGCAGGAAAATATCCGCAGAGCGGTAGATTATTATAAGAAGCACAAGTAAAGTTCAAAAAGTAAATGGTAGGGGCAGGGTTAGTAGAGTAATACTAACCCTGCTATTGCACTATAGATAATCATACGAATGGGGTTGATCTTAACGACCTTCACACCATAGAATGCTGCTACAAAGAGCAAACAACTGATGCAGAACTGCCACAGGTTCTCCGTAGGCGTGCTAAAGTTCTCGCGCGTACATAATAATAAGGTGGCAGCAGCAAGCAATCCGACTACAGCAGGACGTAGACCTTGGAAGACGCTCGTCACTGAACGGGTGTGCATATACTTCATAAACATCTTGCTAATGATAATCATCAGAATCAGCGAGGGTAATACCAATGCAAACGTTGCAGTTGCAGAGCCCAACACAGCCATAGGCATAGAGAAGCCTGCATTCTTGACAGCGGTATAACCGCAATAGGTGGCGCTGTTGATGCCGATAGGTCCAGGCGTCATCTGCGAGATGGCGACGATATCCGTAAACTCTGATGACGACAGCCAGTGCCAATGTTCCACCGTTTCATTCTGAATCAGCGACAGCATTCCATAACCTCCGCCAAAGCCGAAGACACCTATCTCGAAGAATGTGACGAATAACCAGAAGAATATCATACGCCCGTCACCTCCTTTCCATTGTTTTCGTCGTATGCGAATCTGCCATAAAGGTACCCTCCAATGCCTGCTGCGATGATAATCCAAATGGGCGAAACACCCAAGAGCCATATCAGCAGGGCTGACACAATAGGAATCCAGATGGTCCATTTGTTCAGTTCTGCGCGTTTGCCAAGATTGAAGGTCGGCACAGCAATGAGGGCAACTACTGCTGGGCGGATG
>ONKX01000052.1 GCA_900318555.1 uncultured Prevotellaceae bacterium
TAACGAGGGCTGATGGCTGAAGGATGGCGTAAAAAAAAGAGTTCCACAATGTTACTTGTAGAACTCCTTTGGCGGAAGGTGAGGGATTCAAACCCCCGATACCCGAAAGGGGTATACCGGATTTCGAGTCCAGCGCGATCGATCACTCTGCCAACCTTCCGAATAAGCGAGAACAAAAGAGAGCGTGCTCTCATTTTGTCGAGCGTGAGGAAGGTCATTTGAAATTGAGCCTTCCTTGCTATATGAAGGGATGAACCTTTCGAAAGCGAGTGCAAAGGTAATAACAAATTTCGAAATGACCAAAGGAATTGCGTAGTTTTTTGCAAAGTATTTGGCTATGTCGTGAAAAATATGTACCTTTGCACCCCGATATAGATAAGTACGCAAACATTATTAAATAAAAACGAAGAAATGAAAGCATTTGTTTTTCCCGGTCAGGGAGCACAGTTTGTTGGTATGGGCAAGGACCTGTACGACACCAATGAGAAGGCAAAAGAATTGTTTGAGAAGGCTAACGAGATTCTGGGTTACCGCATTACGGACATCATGTTCGAGGGTACCGACGAGGACCTGAAGCAGACGAAGGTGACACAGCCTGCAGTATTCCTGCACTCGGTGATCAGCGCTATCTGCATGGGTGACGACTTCGACCCCCAGATGACTGCCGGTCACTCGCTGGGTGAGTTCTCGGCTCTGACAGCTGCTGGCGCCCTGTCGTTTGAGGATGGTCTGAAACTGGTTTATGCTCGTGCTATGGCTATGCAGAAGGCTTGTGAGGCTCAGCCCTCGACAATGGCTGCCATCATCGGTCTGCCCGACGAGAAAGTAGAGGAGATTTGCGCAGGTATCAACCGCGAAGGCAACGTAGTGGTTTGCGCTAACTATAACAATCCCGGTCAGTTGGTAATCTCTGGTAACGTAGAGGCTATCAACGAGGCTTGCGAGCAGCTGAAGGCCGCCGGTGCAAAGCGTGCTCTGCCGCTGAATGTGGGTGGTGCGTTCCACTCTCCGCTGATGCAGCCCGCCAAGGACGAGTTGCAGGCCGCCATCGAGGCTACGGAGATCAAGGCTCCGAAGTGTCCCGTCTATCAGAATGTGGACGGCAAGCCCCATACCGATCCTGCTGAGATTAAGGCCAACCTGATTGCTCAGCTGACTTCTAGCGTGCGCTGGACGCAGAGCGTACAGAACATGATTGCCGACGGTGCCGACGACTTCACGGAGTGTGGTCCTGGTAAGGCTCTGCGGGGTATGATTGCAAAAATCAACAAGGAAATTCCCGCTCATGGAATCACAGACTAAAACCATCATCTATCAGGTTTTTACGCGACTGTACGGTAACCGTAACACGACCCGCAAGGAGAATGGAACGATAGCCGACAACGGTTGTGGCAAACTGAATGATTTCACGCCCACTGTCCTGAAGAATATCAGGCAGATGGGCGTGAGCCATATTTGGTACACACACAAGTTACGGAATTCCCCGTCAGCACCCTGCCGTTGTGAAGGGTAAGGCTGGCTCACCCTATGCCATTACGGACTACTACGACATTGACCCTGACTTGGCGGTGGATGTGAAACAGCGCATGAAGGAGTTTGAGCAGTTGGTGGAGCGCACCCACGAGGCAGGTATGAAGGTCATCATCGATTTCGTGCCTAACCATGTGGCTCGTCAGTATAAGAGCATCTGCAAGCCCCGTGGTGTGAAGGACCTGGGCGAACAGGACCAGACACTGCACGGATTTGACCCGCAGAACAACTTTTACTATTGTCCGGGCGAGCGTTTTGCACCTTATTTCGACTTGTATCATGGCGAGCCGGAGCCCTATCTGGAAGAGCCCGCCAAGGCTACGGGTAACGACCACTTCGACAATGCCCCGGGACGTAACGACTGGTATGAGACGGTGAAGCTGAACTACGGCGTGGATTATTATGCCGGACGCATCGGACATTTCGACCCCATCCCTGATACGTGGCTGAAGATGACCGCCATCCTGCTGTTCTGGGCGAAGAAGGGTGTGGACGGTTTCCGTTGCGACATGGCGGAGATGGTGCCTGCGGAATTCTGGGCTTACGCCACAAAGGCCGTGAAGAAGAAGTTTAAGGACATCATCTTCATGGGCGAGGTGTATAACCCGTTCGAATATCGTCACTATTTGGAGTCGGGTTTCGACTGGCTCTACGACAAGGTTGGCATGTATGACACCATGCGTAGCGTCATCTGCCGCATAGAATCGGCACATGCCATCACTAATGCTTGGCAACAGACTGACGACATCCGCGACCACATGGTGTATTTCCTGGAGAATCACGACGAGCAGCGCATCGGTAGTGACTTCTTTGCCGCCCGCGCGGTGAAGGGTGTGCCAGGCATGATTGCCTCGGTGCTGATGTACAAGAATCCGTTTATGCTCTATGCCGGTGAGGAATATGGTGAGCGGGGTATGGACCGTGAGGGCTTCAGTGGCAACGACGGCCGTACGACCATCTTCGACTATTGGAGCATTGACACGTTGTGTCGTGCTGCGCAGAATAAGTTGACTGCCGACGAGGAGCAAATCTTCGACATTCACCAAAAGACGCTGCAGTTGGCACGCAAGGAGAAGGCCATCGTCGAGGGTTTGACGTTCGACCTGATGTATGTGAATAATCACCTGCAGCGCCAATATGCCTTCCTGCGCAAGGCCGACAAGGAGCTGTTGCTGGTGGTTGTGAACTTCGAGGATCAGGACGCGGTGATAGACGTGAACATTCCCACCCATGCTTTCGACTACATGGACATGAAGGAGAAGAACGTCATTGCTACGGACTTGCTGTCGAAGGAGAAACTGGCCGTTCGACTGAAGAAAGACGGCGGCATCAGGATGTCGGTTCCGGCAAACAACGCCCGCGTTTGGAAAATGAAGCTTTAGAGGGCTGATGTCTGAGGGCTGAGGGCTGACGTCGACAAGAAAAAAAACAGGAGTCTCGATGGTGAGGCTCCTGCTTTTTATATATAAGGTGTAGTTTTACTTCTGTGCCTTGAGTGCTGCGATAGACTCCTTGAGGGCGGCAATCTTCTCCTCAGAGTCGCTCTGCTTCTTGCGCTCCATAGCAACAACCTGCTCGGGGGCATTGGCAACGAAACGCTCGTTGGAAAGCTTCTTCAGGACACCCTGCAGGAAACCTTCGAGGTGCTGCAGCTGGGCCTCCATCTTCTGGATTTCAGCATCCACGTCAATCATGTTACCGAGTGGAACAGCAAACTCGTCGGTACCAATCATGAAGGCACTGGCGGTAGCGTCCTTCTCGCTGACAACCTCGATGCTGCTCAGGTTGGCCATCTTGCTGATGACGGCATTGAAGGCCTCGTAGCGGTTCTGACCAACGGCCTGCAACGGGAGTTGTTCCTTGGGGGCGATGTTCTTGGAACTGCGCACCATACGAACGGCAGAAACGATCTGCTTGACGCTCTCAATCTGTGCGGCGAGTTCGTCGTCGGCAGCAGTAGGAGCGGGGAGATGCAGGCTGACACGCATGATGCTCTCGCCTTCCTTGCGGTCGTAGAGGTGCTGCCAGAGCTCCTCGGTGATGAACGGCATGAAGGGGTGCAACATCATGAGCAACTGCTCGAAGAACTCCAGCGTCTTGTCGTAGGTCTGCTTGTCGATAGGCTGTGCCTCGCCATTGATGTAGGCGGGCTTTACCATCTCGAGATACCAGCTGGAGAACTCGTCCCAGAAGAGTTTATAGACAGCCATCAGAGCCTCAGAGATACGATACTTCTTGAAGAGGTCGTCAATCTCGGCATTGGTCTGCTTCAGCTTGGCCTCAAACCAAGCGGTGGCAATTTGGCTGTTAGCTTTTGGCTCTTGGCTATTAGCAACTTTCCAACCCTTGACGAGACGGAAGGCGTTCCAAATCTTGTTGTTGAAGTTGCGGCCCTGCTCGCAGAGTGCCTCGTCGAAGAGGATATCGTTGCCGGCAGGTGCAGAGAGCATCATACCCATACGCACACCGTCGGCACCAAACTTCTCGATGAGCTCGATGGGGTCGGGGCTGTTACCCAGCGACTTCGACATTTTACGACCCAGCTTGTCGCGAACGATACCCGTGAAGTAAACGTTGCGGAAAGGCATGTCGCCAATGTACTCATAGCCAGCCATAATCATACGGGCCACCCAGAAGAAGATGATATCAGGACCCGTTACCAAGTCGCTGGTGGGGTAGTAGTACTTGATTTCCTCGTTGCCGGGCTGGTTGATGCCATCGAACAGCGAGATGGGCCAGAGCCATGAAGAGAACCAAGTGTCGAGGGCATCCTCGTCCTGACGCAGGTCGGCATCCGTAATCTTCGGGTCCTTCTGCTGAGCCAGTTTCAGGGCTTCCTCGCGGGTCTCGGCTACGACATAGTCGTCGTTCTCGTTGTAGTAGTAGGCAGGAATGCGATGACCCCACCACAGCTGACGTGAGATGCACCAGTCCTGGATGTTCTCCAACCAGTTCTTATAGGTGTTCTTATATTTGGCAGGATAGAATTTCAGCTCGTCGTTCATCACTGGCGGCAGGGCGATGTCAGCAAAGTGCTTCATCTTCAGGAACCACTGCAGCGAGAGACGGGGCTCGATGGCGGTATCGGGGTTACGCTCAGAGTAACCCACCTTGTTGACGTAGTCCTCAATCTTCTCCATTAGGCCAGCTTCCTGCAGGTCCTTCGAAATCTGCTTACGGCAATCCATGCGGTCCATGCCGACGTAGATAGGCGACTGCTCGGAGATGGTACCATCCGCATTGAAGATGTCGATGGTCTCGAGGTTGTGCGTCTTACCCAGCATGTAGTCGTTGGTGTCGTGGGCAGGTGTCACCTTCAAACAACCTGTACCAAACTCGATGTCCACATAACGGTCTTCGATGACGGGAATGACGCGATTTACCAGCGGAACAATCACCTTGCGACCCTTCAGCCACTGGTTCTTCGGGTCCTTGGGGTTGATACACATAGCGGTATCACCCATGATGGTCTCAGGACGCGTGGTGGCAACAACGGCATAATAGCCCTTGGCATCCTTGTGGATGACATTGCCGGATTCCGGATTTTCCGGAATCTCCAGATTCTCTGGATCAGCCACATAGTATTTCAGGTGGAACAGATGGCTCTGCTCTTCCTTGTAGATAACCTCCTCAGTAGAGAGAGCGGTCAGCGCCTTGGGGTCCCAGTTGACCATGCGCAGGCCGCGATAGATGAGGCCCTTGTTGTAGAGGTCAACGAAAACCTTTATCACACTCTCGCTGCGCTTCTCGTCCATGGTGAAGGCGGTGCGGTCCCAGTCGCAGCTGGCACCTAAGCGGCGCAACTGCTTCAGGATGATGCCACCATGCTCGTGAGTCCAGTCCCAGGCATGCTCCAAGAACTGCTCACGCGTTAGGTCGCGCTTCTTGATGCCTTCGCCAGCGAGTTTCTTCACCACCTTAGCCTCGGTAGCAATTGAGGCGTGGTCGGTGCCAGGAACCCAGAGTGCATTCTTACCCTCCATGCGGGCACGGCGCACCAGGATGTCCTGAATGGTGTTGTTCAACATATGGCCCATGTGCAACACACCCGTCACATTGGGCGGTGGGATAACGATGGTGTAGGGTTGACGTCCATCGGGTTTTGAACTGAACAATTTGTTGTCCAGCCAATACTGATACCATTTTGATTCGACCTCTTTTGGGTCGTATTTACTTGCTAATTCCATATACCTTATTATAAATTGGGTGCAAAGGTACGAAATTTTTCTTAATTAATGATACACTATTCACTTTTTTTTCTTACCTTTGCAGATGTCTATGGAAAGAATGCATACGAAAGAAGAAAAAATGCAGGCCTTCGGGCGTTTGCTGGATGTGATGGACAGGCTCCGTGAAGAATGTCCGTGGGACCGAAAGCAGACGAACGATAGTTTGCGTGCCAATACCATAGAGGAGACCTATGAGCTTTGTGACGCGCTGATACGTGACGATCAGAACGAAATCTGCAAGGAATTGGGTGATGTGCTGTTGCACATTGTGTTCTATGGTAGGATAGGTGAGGAGAAACAACAATTTGATATAGCCGACATCTGTAACAAACTGTGCGATAAGCTGATATTCCGCCATCCTCATGTGTATGGAGAGGCTGTTGCAAAGGATGCAGAAGCCGTGCTTGAGAGTTGGGAACAGATTAAGTTGAAAGAAAAGGACGGCAACAAAACGGTGCTCTCCGGAGTGCCTTCAGCACTGCCTTCGCTCATCAAGGCCTACCGCATTCAGGACAAGGCCCGCAACGTGGGTTTCGATTGGGAAGACAAGCAGGACGTCTGGGGTAAGGTTCGTGAAGAGCTGGATGAGTTCGAGGCCGAGTTGCGCAAGGAAGACAAGAAGAAGTCCGAGCAGGAGTTGGGTGATTTTCTTTTTGCTGTCATCAATGCCGCCCGACTGTATAAGCTCAATCCCGACAATGCGTTGGAGATGACGAATCAGAAGTTTATCCGTCGTTTCAACTATATCGAACAGCACAGCATCCGTATCGGTAAGCCGTTGAAAGATATGACGCTGGAAGAGATGGATGCCCTATGGAATGAAGCAAAAGCATTAGAAAACGATCATAACGAATAAAAGAAAGAATATTATGAAAAAAATTGCGCTTTTTACAATCGTTGCAGCAGTTGTCTCTATGATGGCAGCCTGTGGCGGAAAGACAGAAAAAGTTCCGTTTGACAATGGTGACTCTGCTGATGTTGCCAATGCCGATCCTACAATTTATGGTGTTTGTACTGATGGCACAGCCATGAATACGCTTGAGTTGATAACGGATATGGACGACACGCTGTCAATCGACATCTCCACTGCACAGGAGAATGGTCAGGTGTTTGGCGGCATGCATGTCGGCGACCGTATGGCGGTTGTTCCTGATGCTGAAAAAAAGTCAGCCCTGATGGTTATCAACCAGTCTACATTGCTTGGCAATTGGGTGATGCCGAACCCGTTGGATGGTTCTGATGAGGTAGGAATTTCCATTAAGGAAGGTGGTATTGCCGAGGGCATCGAACAAAGCAGTATTGTTTACAAAACGTGGCGTCTGACGCGTGGCAAACTGGAGATTGTGATGATGCGCGAAGGCGGCAGCGAGGAAGACGAGTTTTATCAGTACGACATCGTGAAGTTGGGTGCCGATTCGTTGGTTTACAAGGACGGTGATGAAACCTTTGAGTACAGCCGTCAGAAACCCAAGGAGGAATACGGAAAAGAAGTCCAACTGGAAGACTCGCAGAACGAGTTCTTTATGTAAACCGATTGTTCGTTGGAACCCTTTCGCGTCCACATATTAGGTTGCGGTAGTGCATTACCCACACCTCGCCACTATGCTTCGGCACAGGTGGTAGAGGTGCGGGGTAAATTGTTTTTGGTCGATTGTGCCGAAGGAACACAGGTGCAGTTGCGACGTTCGCACATCCGTTTCACCAAAATCAGCGCCGTGTTTATCACACACCTGCATGGCGACCATTGTTTCGGACTGATAGGGATGCTCAGCACTTTCGGACTCTTGGGGCGCACGGCACGACTGGCGGTATATGCCCCAGGGGAACTGGAGGACATGTTGAAGCAACAGATGCGCATGTTCTGCCACGACTTCGACTATGAGGTTGATTTCCATGCTGTTGATACCCGTCAGCAACAAGTCATCTACGACGACCGTTCTTTGACTGTCGAGACGGTTCCTCTGGAACATCGGATGCCCTGTTGCGGGTATGTTTTCCGCGAGAAGAACCTGTTGCCACATATCCGTCGTGACATGATAGACTTCTACGAGATTCCCATCAGTCAGGTGAATAACATCAAGGCCGGTGCCGATTGGGTCACTCCCGACGGTGAAATTATAGCAAACAGCCGTCTTGTGACTCCTGCAGAACCACCGCGAGCCTACGCCTATTGCAGCGACACACGTTATATTCCGACGTTGCACGAACGACTGAAAGGCGTTACGACGCTTTACCATGAAAGCACCTATGGTGAGGACAATCTGCTGTTGGCTCAGAAGTACCATCATTCTACCGCCCGTCAGGCTGCTCAAGTAGCTCGTGACGCTGGTGTCCGTCAACTGTTGCTGGGCCATTATTCGTCACGTTATGAGGACGAGCAAGTATTGCTTCGTGAAGCCCAGGAAGTGTTCCCAAATAGCTTTTTGACGGACGAACAGGCCATTTTTGACGTATAAAATGCATTTTCCTGCCAAAAAATTTGGAAGTTTCAAGAATTCTTCGTACATTTGCACAAACTATATAGTGGAATGCTTATGACGAAAAAACTACTCATATTATCTTTAGCAGTTTCAATGATGCTCTCGGTGCCTGTTCTTGTGAAGGCCGCTGAGGCAGAAATGCTGCAGACAGAGCAGACTTTGGACGACGATATTACTATATCGGTTAATGGTCAGTGGGTGACCGTCAATGGCGCTCAAGGACTGACGTTAGAGGTTGTGTCTTTGACAGGTCGTCAGATTAAGACAATAAAGATTGAAAGTCCCGCTCAACGCATAGAACTTAACATCCCTAAAGGTTGCTACATTTTGAAGATAGGCAAAGTGGTAAGAAAAGTGGCCGTGCGTTAACAGCCTTCTTACCTTTTTTGTTGCTCCTCTTCATGGGGTGTGACAATTATGCACATAAGGACAGACATATTACAATGGAGGCGCTTTCAGACATGAAGTCGCCTGCTTTTGTTTTTGACGTTCAGGACATTCGCAACCAGCTGAATGTATTGACTGGAGATCATGCGGAACAACCCTTGCTCTGGATTGACCGTTGCGGTACAGACGAGCGCGCAGACTCTTTGTTGGCATATCTCCAGCAGGTCTCTGAAATAGGTTTCTCTGAACAGGCCTTTCACGTCAAGGCCATCGAAAACGACCTTCGTCGCTTGCGGACGCTCGATTTCGACGACGACAAAAACCAAGCCAGTAAGGTTGCTGCTCGTCTGGAATATCACTTGACGAAAGCATGTGTCAGCTATTGCAAGGGTCAGCGTTTCGGCTTCATTAATCCCCATCGGCTGTTCAATAATCTGGATATCGAAAAGCAGGACTCTACACGTAAATACGTCAAATACCGTGGGCTCTTCGATGTCAGCATGGACATGCCCAAAGAGCATTATGCTGCAGAGGTAAAGAACAAAATCAAGCACGATAGCATCGTGGAATATCTGCAGGAAATCCAGCCACGCGATCCCTTTTACGCTCGATTGAAGACGATGCTTTCACAAGCTACCGACCAAGCAGAACGTCAGCGCATCATCGTCAATATGGAGCGTTGCCGTTGGCGTCGTCGTCAGCCGCTGACCGATACGGGGAAGCGTATCGTTGTCAACATTCCAGCCTATCACCTTTATGCCTATGGCCCTGGTGAGATGCTCGACATGCGTGTGGTCTGCGGAGCTTTTGGCACCAAGACTCCTCAGTTGTCGAGTAACATCGAATACATGCAAGTCAATCCCCAGTGGGTCATTCCCAAGAGCATTATCGATAACGAGGTTGCACGACGTGCAGGTGATTCAGCCTATTTTGCACGTAACCGCTACGATATTATCGACAAAACGACCAACCAAACGCTCGACGCCCGTCATGTGTCGCGCCAGCAATTGCTCAGCGGCAACTATCGCGTAGCCCAGAAGGGTGGGGCTGGCAACTCGTTGGGACGTATCGTCTTCCGTTTTAAGAATAATTTCTCTGTATATCTTCACGATACGTCCAATCCCAGTACCTTCCAGCGCGTTTCCCGTGCTATGTCGCATGGTTGTGTACGTGTGGCGGAACCTTTCGAACTGGCGCGCTTTGTGCTCGACAGCCCTGACGAATGGTTGCTTGACCGCATCCGTATTGCGATGGGACTGTCGGCTGAGACGGAACAGGGCATTGAATGGCTGCAGTCGCATCCCGATCAGGATACGCGCAACAAGATTATCGGCTACGTCCCCGTATCGCCTCGCGTACCTCTTTATATTATATATTATACCCTTTGGCCTGACGAGAATGGCGTCTTACAGACATGGCCCGATGTCTATGGCTACGATAAAGTGATGTGGAACCAATTGAAAGCTTTCGTATCATGACCAAACAGGAAGAACAACAATTGGTCGAACAGTTGTCCGACCCCAAGCTGCAGCGTAAGGCCTTCGAACGTGTCGTGCGCGCATATAGCGAACAGCTCTACTGGCAGATCCGTCGTATGGTACTTACCCATGAGGATGCCGACGATGTGTTGCAAAACGTGTTTATCAAGGCGTGGACCCATTTGGATGATTTCCATCAGGAATCGCGTCTCTCCACATGGCTCTATCGCATTGCCGTCAACGAGAGCATCGACTTCCTTCGCAAGCAGAAGAACATGACGCTGCAATATACTGACGACGTGGACAGTGGTGTTGCCAACATGCTCGTTGCCGACAACTATTTCGACGGTGACGAGACGCAGGCTATGTTGCAGGAGGCTATCAGTACGTTGCCCGACGTCCAGCGCACCGTTTTCAATCTGCGTTATTTCGACGACATGAAATACAGCGACATCAGCAAGCTGTTGAACACCTCTGAGGGAGCGCTAAAAGCATCCTATCACATTGCCGTCAAAAAGATTTCTGAATTTTTTAAGCGTCGTGATTAAACTTTTCACAACGAGTTTCGTCATATCAAAAAAAGGAAAAATAATGAACTACGAAGAAAAGGAAATAAAAGAGCGTTTCGGACAGGTTAACCCCTTCCGAGTTCCAGATGGTTATTTCGACCAGCTGACCGAACGCGTAATGTCTCAGTTGCCTGAGCGTGAACAGACGGCAGAGCATGTCTCGCTGTCATCCTCTCGTCCCAAGAGCCGCTTGGTGGCCTTGCGTCCTTGGATGTATGCCGCAGCATGCACGGTAGCCGCAGTCTTTATGGGAGTAGCCCTCTATTTCCATCAGACAAAGGAAGAGCAGACACTTGCCAATGCCGATGTCAATGCCTCTGCCTCTACGACCAACACTGAGAGCCAGTATATTGACGAGTATGCCGACTATGTAATGCTTGACAATGCGGAAATCTATGCATATCTGGCTGACAATGATTTTTAAAATGAAAAGTATGAAACGTTTAACTACCATTCTGTTTTGCCTGATGATGGTCATTTCGGTGAGCGCTCAGGAACAGCGGAAATTCTCACCCGAGAAATTCCAGGCCGATCTCGAGGCGTACATCACGCGCGAGGCACATTTCGACCAGCAGGAGGCTGCCAAATACTTCCCCCTGTTACGTGAGATGCAGGCGAAGCAACGTGCCATCTATGCCCGCATGTACAAAAAAGAGAAACCTTCAGGTGATGCGAAGTGTGCCGAGGCTATTGCCAACTATGACAAGGCCAACATCGAACTGAAGCAGTTGGATCAGACTTATCACAAGAAGATGATGAAGGTCGTTCCTGCCAGCAAGGTCTTCGACGCCATGAAGGCCGAAAACGATTTCCATCGCAACATGATGAAGGGATTCCAGCACGGACGTCCTAATGGTCCCTTCAACGGTGGTTTTAATGGTGGTAAGCAGTGGGGCAAACGTCGTTAAGCCCACATCGTTCACAATGCGGTTTGCGCGACGTACAGACGTAACGTCCATGCAATAACAACCAATGATGTGCCCGGGGAATATCTTCCTCGGGTATATTTTTTGTCAGCGTGCGTTCCACCTTGTAGGGCGTGTCGTCCTTTTCTGCAACAAGCCCCAGACGGTGACTTACGCGGAATACATGGGTATCTACTGCCATTGCCGACTTGCCGAAGGCCACGCTCTGGATGACGTTGGCCGTCTTGCGCCCTACGCCCGGCAAGTCCAGCAACAAGTTCATGTCCGCAGGCACTTCGCCGTTGTGCCGTTCTGTCAGCATCCGTGCCATCTTCACCAGATGGTCAGCCTTCGAGTTCGGGTAAGAGACACTCTTGATGAGTTCCAGCACGTCGTCCACCTCGGCTTGCGCCATTGTCCGCGCGTCGGGATAATGGCGAAACAGCTCCGGCGTCACCTGATTGATGCGTTTGTCGGTACACTGTGCACTCAGTATGACCGCCACTAGCAATTGGAACACACTACCGAACTCCAGTTCGGTATCAGCCACGGGCATCTCCTTGCGGAAGTGGTCCAATACTTGCTTGTAGCGTTCCTTTCTGGTCACAGGCGAGCGGGTAGGGGTGATTTATTTCAGTTGTTGAAGGCGGGCGATGTATTTGCCGATGATGTCGAACTCCAAATTCACCACGCTACCCACCTTGATGTCACAGAAGTTCGTGTGTTCGAAGGTATAGGGGATGATGGCTACCTGGAATGTGTTCTGCGTGGGGTTACACACCGTTAATGAAACACCGTTCACCGTCACCGAACCCTTGTCAACGGTAAAGTATCCGTTGCGGGCCATTTCCAGGTCCTGCTTGTATTCGAAGGTGAAGTACGTGCTGCCACCAGCGTCCTCTACTGCCGTACAACGGGCAGTCTCGTCCACGTGACCTTGCACGATATGACCGTCCAGACGTCCGTTCATCAGCATCGAACGCTCTACGTTCACCTTATCGCCAACCGCGAGCAGTCCGAGGTTCGAACGGTCCAGCGTCTCCTTCATCGCCGTCACCGTGTACGTGCCGTTCTCTATTTTTACCACCGTAAGACACACGCCGTTATGAGCGACGCTCTGGTCAATGCCCAACTCGTCGACAAACGAACAACGTAACGTGAAATCGATATTCTCCTTGTCTTTCTTGATAGCTACAACCGTAGCAAACTCCTCAATAATTCCTGAAAACACAACTCTTAACTATGAACTATGAACTCTTAACTATGAACTAAAAGAAAGGGGGACGCCCGGTGATGTGATGAAAACTCCTTTGTTAAAAGATTCGAGTGCTCTCCGTCTTTGTAATCCACCGGCCTTGCGGCTTTTATTGTGGCCCGCCATCGACAGGAGAAGTCAGCTCAGTTTTCAATGTAATTTGATGAGTATCCCGATCGAACCGGCACGCCCCCCATTTTTCTTATTTGTGGTCTACAGCGGCCTGCTCGATGGGCAGACAGCGCTTGTAGTTCTCAATATACTTTTCGAAACCGGCCACATCCTCGGCAGTGGGGGCTACTGACGTACCCTTGTTGCCTGCAAACACTACCTGCTCGAGATAGTCGGCCAGCGACTTACCATTATTATTAATAAGGTATCCGGCCAGCAGGGCGATACCCCATGCACCACCTTCGCCTGCCGTCTCCATCACGCTGATGGGCGAGTTCAGGGCGGCAGCCAACATGCGCTGACCAACACCGGCAGTCTTGAAATATCCGCCGTGACCAGTGATGCGGTCCACCTTGATCTTCTCTTCCTTCAGCAGGATGTCGTTGCCAATCTTCAGCACGCCGATGGCTCCGTAGAGGTGGCTGCGCATAAAGTTGGCGAGGTTGAACTTGTCGTTAGCCGAACGCACGAACATCGGACGACCCTCGGCCAGTCCCGTGACAGGCTCGCCGCTGACGTAGTTGTAGGCCATCAGTCCGCCACAGTCGGTGTCACCCTTCAGTGCCTCGTTAAACAACTTGCCGTAGAGCTGGTTCATATCGACGGGAACACCCAACAGCTGCTGATACTCCTTGAACAGTCCTACCCACGCGTTGATGTCCGACGTACAGTTGTTGCAATGCACCATAGCCACGAGACTTCCGTCCGGCGTCGTCACCATGTCAATCATCTCGTAAGGCTTCGACAACGGCTTCTCCAGCACAATCATCGAGAACGACGACGTTCCTGCGCTGACGTTACCCGTACGCTGTTTCACGGCATTCGTGGCCACCATACCCGTACCGGCGTCACCCTCAGGAGGACATACGGGCACTCCGGCCTTCAGCGTTCCGCTCACGTCCAGCTTCTTCACACCGGCTTCCGTCAGTTTTCCGGCATTCTCACCGGCACTCAGCGACTTCGGCAGGATGTCCAGCAACTTGTAGGGCAAACCCTTGGATGCAAGGATGGCGTCGAACTTCTTCACCATCTCCGCGTCGTACGTCTTCGTGGCGGGATCAACGGGAATCATACCCGATGCATCGCCAACACCCAGCACAAACTCACCCGTCAACTGCCAGTGGATATAGCCTGCCAGCGTGGTCAGATATTTGATGTCCTTCACGTGCGGCTCGTTGTCCAGTATGCACTGATACAGGTGCGAGATGCTCCAGCGCAGGGGGATGTTATAGTTGAACAGCTTCGACAGTTCTGCCGCTGCCTTGCCCGTGTTCGTGTTACGCCACGTGCGGAACGGCACCAGAATCTGCTCGTCGGCATTGAATGCCATGTAGCCATGCATCATAGCCGAGAAACCGATACCTGCCAGCTGTTCTATCTCGCAGTCATACTGTGACTTCACGTCCTTGCGCAGGTCGGCATAGCAGTCCTGCAAACCCTTCCATATAATGTCGATGCTGTATGTCCACAGTCCGTCCACTAACTGGTTTTCCCACTCGAAAGAGCCCTGGGCAATAGGTTTATTCTCCTGGTCGATGAGCACGGCCTTGATACGTGTGGAACCGAACTCGATTCCCAAGATGGCCTTACCGGCCTCGATGGTTTGTTTTGCTTGTTTTACGTCCATATTATTATATGTGTTATAGTTTCTGACGGCAAAGATACGAAAAAAAAGTGGATTGACCAAACATCAGCCCACCTTTTTTTATTTATCCGTTGTCATTTATCGTTAATAACCGAATCTATTGAAAATATTTTGGGAAACGTTTGGCTTTCCCGATATTTTTTCGTATCTTCGCGGCTGAAACGGAAATCATAAACGAAATACAATATGACTAAGAACTTATTTTTTGCATTATTGTTGGCATGGGGAGGCGGAAGTGTGGCCTTAGCCGACAACCAGCCGGAATGGCTGAATCCACAGGTGAACCAACAGAACCGCGAGGCGAGAAGAGCCAACTTCTTTGCCTACGAGACGGAGGCACTGGCGAAGGCCGGCGACAAGCAGGCCTCGGCGCGCTATCTGTCGCTGGAAGGCATGTGGCGCTTCCGCTTTGTGAAGAACCATCAGGACGCCCCTGCTGACTTTTTCCGCGTGGGTTACGACGACTCCGCGTGGGAGAATTTCCCCGTGCCCGGACTGTTTGAACTGAACGGTCACGGCGATCGCATCTACAAGAACATCGGCTATGCGTGGTGTACGACGTTTGATAGTAACCCGCCCGTCGTGGGTGAGACGGAGAACTACACGGGTTCGTACCGTCGTGAGGTGACGTTGCCCGAGTCGTGGTCGGGTCAGCAGGTGTTGATGCATGTGGGTTCCGCTACGAGCAATCTGAAGGTGTGGGTGAACGGCAAGTTTGCTGGCTACTCGGAGGATTCGAAGATTGCTGCTGAGTTTGACATCACGAAATATGTAAAGAAGGGCAAGAACCTGATTGCCATGCAGGTGATGCGTTGGTGTGACGGCTCGTATCTCGAAGACCAGGACTTCTGGCGCTTTACGGGTATTGCCCGCGAGGTGTATCTGTATGCCCGTCCGAAGGTTCACATTGAGGACATCGTGGTGAAGCAGGACTGGCAGGACGGCACAGGACTGCTTGATGTCAGCGTGAAGGCGCCGAAGGGTACGACGGTGGAAGTGCGTTTGGACGATGCCGAGGGGAACACCGTCGGCACGGGCGCGCAACAGACCATTACCAATGTGAAGGCGTGGACGGCCGAGACACCTTATTTATATAATATGTTCGTGACGCTGAAGAGGGGCGCCGAGGTGAAGGACGTGGTGGCGTTGAAAGTAGGTTTCCGCCATGTGGAAATCAAAGGCGGACAGCTGTTGGTGAACGGACAGCCTATATTAATAAAAGGTGTAGATCGTCACGAACTGGATCCCGACGGCGGCTATGTAGTGTCGCTGGAGCGTATGCGTCAGGACCTGCGCATCATGAAGCAGCTGAACATCAATGCCGTGCGTACGAGTCACTATCCTGACGACCCGCGGTGGTATGACCTGTGCGATTCGGCAGGCATCTATCTGGTGGCTGAAGCCAACGTTGAGAGTCACGGCATGGGTTACGGCGAGGGTACGCTGGCCAAGCGTAAGGACTTCCAGCAGATGCATCTGGAGCGTAACCAGGCAAACGTGCTGACGTTGCGTAATCATCCGAGCATCATTATCTGGAGTCTTGGCAACGAGGCCGGTTATGGCGAGAATTTCGAGAAGTGCTACGACTGGATCAAGTCTGTCGATAGCCGTCCCGTGCAATATGAACAGGCTGGTCATTGGGGCAAGACGGACATTTTCTGCCCGATGTATATGGGCTATGAGGATTGCGAGAAGTACGCCAAGACGGACAATCCGCGTCCGCTCATCCAGTGTGAGTATGCCCACGCCATGGGTAACTCGGTAGGCGGTTTCAAGGAATATTGGGACCTCGTGCGCAAATACCCGAAATATCAAGGCGGATTCATCTGGGACTTCGTTGATCAGGGATTACGCGACAAGAGTCCCATCACGGGCAAGGAAATCTTTACGTATGGCGGTGACTACGGCCGCTATCCCGCTTCGGACTATAACTTCAATTGTAACGGCATCATTGCCCCCGACCGCCGGCTGAACCCGTCGGCATACGAAGTAGGTTACTACTATCAGAACGTATGGTTGACGGACAAAGGACTGAAGGACGGTAAGTTGGAAGTGTATAACGAATATTTCTTCAGGACGCTAGATGGTTGCCAACTGGAGTGGAAAGTAAAGAAGCACAACGGTGTGATAGACCTCGCAGGTGTGGCTCCACAGCAGCGGAAGGCGTTTGTAAGCGACGAACTGAAGCAGACGCTGACACGTGTATTGGGTCATCATGCCGACGAAGAAATTACGGTAAACTTCACCTGCAAGCAGGACGGACAAGTGATTGCACGTCAACAATTTGTGGTACAGGAATATCAGTTCCCCGAGTTAAAGATTGAACCGGCTGACGTGGCGAAGGAAGAGACGAAGAGCAATGTGAAGCTGACGGCAGGCGGTACAACGCTGACCATCGGCAAGCAGTCGGGAATGATTGACTATCTGGACGTGGATGGACAGCCGATGTTGGTTGACCGTCAAAGCATTGCGCCCGAATTCTGGCGTGCCCCGACGGATAACGACTACGGTGCGTGGATACAGCAGCGCTGGGGCAAGTGGAAGCAGCCGCAGATGAAGGTGGAGTCGCTGACAGTGAGCGACAATTCAGTTGTCGCGAAAATTACGATGCCCGACGTGAAATGTGGTATGACGATGACCTATACGTTGACGGCAGACGGTGCGGTGGTTGTCCGCGAACAACTGGAACCGACAGACGAGTCGAAGAACGAAAAGGACCAGTGGCTGTTCCGCTATGGCATGCAGTTGCAGATGCCGAAGCAGTATAATCGCGTGGAATATTATGGTCGCGGTCCGGGTGAGAACTATTGCGACCGCAACAGTTCGGAATTCATCGGACGTTACCAGAGTTCGGTCAGCGACCAGTATTTCCCCTACGTTCGTCCGCAGGAGAGTGGCAACCATACTGATGTGCGTTGGTTCCAGGTGACTGACGGCCAACGCGGTCTGCTATTTGAGAGCACGGCGCCCTTTGAGTGTTCGGCATTGCCTTACCTGGTGGAAGACCTCGATGCCGGCATGTGGAAAGACCATCGCTGGGGTCAGCATAGCGGCGACCTCGTGGAGCGTCCGTTGACACAGGTACATGTGCAGCAGAAGCAGATGGGATTGGGTTGCGTGAACTCATGGGGTGCACGTCCGCAGCGACAGTATATGCTGCCCGTACAGCAGTATGACTTCACGTTTGCGATTCGTCCCGTGAAATAGGAGGAATCAATCACGGGGACATATAGGATAAATACAAGGTATAAAACTCGGTTACGGGCGGGCGGTCGCAATAATGTGGCCGCCCGCCCGAATTAATACGGCCCCTCGCCCGAATGAATGCGGGCGGGAGCCCGAATCCGCTTATCTAGGCATTCGCTCCCTTTTACATAGGCACTTTCTCCCTGTTTGCACGGCACTTTTCCCCTTCAACTGCCCGTTACCGTTAGACGAAATCGTTAATTTCGTTAAATATATTCGGTTTTTCGCTCATCCCATTCATTTCGATGTGTCCAACTCGGAGCATCCTTAGAGCAACCCCAGAGCAGAATGGGAGCAACCCTACGGTAAGGCTTTCTTGAAGCTAAAGAGATGGAATGTCCGTCAACACGCGTATTTAAAGATATCTCCAGATTTCCTCGTAACCTCATCATCCTCCCTCGCCAGGCGTCAATTAGCGTCCCAATATGCTTGAAAGCGTTAACTGTGTGTAAAAATGTATTAACGAACCTTTCGTTTTCTCAAGTTCTTTCTACAAAAGTCGCTCGTACTTCCGTAAAAAGTACTTGTCCACGTCTTTTTGTGTGTATACCCATTATTTCGGTTGAAAATATTTGCGCATATGAGAATTAGTTTGTACCTTTGCAGGCCAATTTAAATATATATACGGATTTTATGATGTTTAGAAGATTGTTTTTCAGTATTTTAGCCCTTACGCTGCAACTGTTCTTACAGCCTGTTGCTGCCCAGATGGTGACTGCCCAGCAGGAAAGTCAGGATTCAACTATTAATGTCATTGCCTATTTCTGCAAGAACGACACACTAGGCTATGACTTCCAGCATGTGAAAATGAAGATAGTGGACAACGACACCACTGTGAATTACTATTATAATAGTGAGTTCCAACTGATAGTCAGAGATTCAACCAGCCAAGGGTATAAGATAGAGATGAAGCCTATCAGTAATCATTGCGAGATGCCTGAAGATACGTTAATGGCTCAGGTGTTTGAAAAAATAGCTAATTCAATGGGTGATGTGCCCCTTGTTTTCACTACCGATGAATATGGTACCATCCAGCATGCGGAAAACTGGCGGGAGGTACGTGACTTTACACGTAAATTGAGCAAATCGATGACCGACAGCCTTTATGCCTTAAAGCCGGAACTGGCTAAAGCTATTGACCGTCAGCGTCTTGAGGCTTCCCTCAATCTGCAATTTGCTAATGAAAAGGCCATTCTTGACGGATATGAGGAACTTCGGATTCTCTTTGGACTTTATGGAAAATCATATCGTATAGGCAAGAGCGAGGAAGACGTGATGAATCCAAGCGGTTATCCACAACATTTGAAATTTGTAGTGAGTTATGGCAAGACAAGTGAGGACGACGGATTTGAGGACGACTATTTCGTGAATTGTCTTTCAGAAGTGACGATTCCGGCAAAGGACGTCGTCAACCTTACAACTGATCGCATGAACATGATGTATAATCATGAGATGACCGATGAAGAACGCCAGAAGTTTGAGAAAGAGATTGATGAAGATGCCAAGGTCAGCATCATTGAGGGCTATGACTATTTCTATAATGGTTGGCCTTGCGATATGTTGTATGAAAAAGTGACCGACCTGAAAAATGTCCGCAATGTGGAGGTTTACCGAATCCAGTGGACTACACGCAGTTGGGGTATCTTTGGAGGTGGTGAAGCACTGGATGCAGGAGTCAGTCTTTAAGGTGTTGAATGTAAAGTAGATGGATATAAAACTGAAAATTGTTTTTATGAAAAGAATACTATTGATAATAGCCGCCATGATGCTTTTCCTTTCCGCTTGGTGTCAGACGGATGAGATCACCAGACAGCAGGCTGACAAGCTGGACTCGGTGACTATTAAGTTGATGAATCAGAAACGTTATGAGGATGCCATTAAGACCAAAGAGCGCGAATTGGCTATCCTTAAGGCGTTATATGGTGAGAAAGATACCACATACATCAAGCAGTTTGCTTTCAGTGCCAAACTATATTACAGAAACGAACAGCCGGATATGGCTGCAAAGATAGTAGAACAAGCCGCCCAGCTATATGCCGACAACGTTAGCAATAGTGATGCCTTGTATGCCTTTTATCTTGACAACTTGTCCTTGTACCAGAGTTCAAACAACGAGTACGACAAGGCAAAGGAAAGCAGTAGGAAGGCATTGACCATCTATGAGAAACTAGGTCAACAAGACTTCGACTTGGCCATTATCTTAATGCATATGGCAGAAACAAGCCATTATTGTGGTGAGTCTCAAGAAGCACTTAAATACGAGATTCGT
>ONKX01000079.1 GCA_900318555.1 uncultured Prevotellaceae bacterium
GCGGAAGTACAGATGGTAGGCTGCTACTCGCCCGTATCGGTGGATGCCAACGACAAGAGCATCCTGTTCCTAGGCGACAACAATACGCTCTACTACTCGGCCGAGAATCGCAGCATCCGCTCGTGCCGCGCCTACTTCTCGGTACCCTACATCAATCAAACCCCTGGTGCCAAGGCCCGCGCCTTTGTATTGAACTTTGACGATGAAGAGGCGACAGGCATTCTGGAAATCTCTACAGATTCAAAAGAAAAGAAGGATGATGCATGGTATTCACTTGCCGGTGTGCGTCTGAGCGGAAAGCCTACACAGCGCGGAATGTATATCAATAAAGGAAATAAAGTTATAATCAAATAAGCGATATGAAAAAGGAATATATGAAGCCCGCCATGCGCGTGGTAGAACTACAGCATAAGACGCATCTGCTACGAGCCAGCCAGACAAACAGAGTCCAGACCAGTGGCCTCGACAGCGGCGACGAGCTTGAGGTTAGCCAAGAGGGCGGCGGCAGCAACATTTGGGACAGGTAAATAGTGAAATATGAACGGAAGTTTGTAAACAACATTAGTGCCTTCCGCCGGGCAGCGCTGCTGAGCGTAAGCAGGAGAGACACTGCACGCTCAGTGGCGCTATTGCGCGGCCGCAAGGATGCTTTACTTTCCCACGCAGAAATTCTTAAAGATATTTCCTAATACTTCGTTGGGGGTGATTTGACCGCCAGTGATTTCGGAGAGGGTGTCAATGGCTTGGCGGAGATCTTCACTGAGGAGATCGCCACTTAATTGTAATGCCATACCGTCGATGACCCGCTGGATGCTCTGCTGGGCACGGACGAGTGCACCGTAATGACGGGCATTGGTGACAATGACATCGGTGTCGCTAAGGGTAGGGATGTCGGCTGCCTGATAGATGGCTTGTTCCAAAGCGTCAATGCCAGTGCCAAATTTAGCGCTGATGGGGATTGTGGGATGATTTAACAAATTATAACTATTGTTACCCGCCTTATCTATTTTGTTTCTAACGATGATAAGTTTCTTGTTTTCAGTGTTTTGTATAATATTGTTTGTTTCTTCGCTTGAAGGCTCTTCTTCGATAAGCCAAAGGACGATGCGAGCCTTCTGTATGGCCTGATAAGTGCGCTCTATACCAATCTGTTCCACCTCGTCAGTGGTCTGACGGATGCCTGCAGTATCGATAAAACGGAAGGTGATGCCTTGTAGTTCCATCGTGTCTTCAATGGTGTCGCGGGTGGTTCCGTGAATGTCGCTCACGATAGCTCGGTCTTCGTGGAGCAATCGGTTTAACAGGGTCGATTTTCCCACATTGGTCTTACCAATGATGGCAACGGGGATACCTTGTTTGATGGCTTTTCCTGTCTCAAACGAATGGACTAGTTGAGTAATGTGTTTGTCAATAGTTTTCGTTAACTCACTTAGCTCGGCTCGGTCTGCAAATTCAAGGTCTTCATGATCGGAGAAGTCCAGTTCCAACTCGAGCAATGACGTCAGTTTCAGCAGTTGTTCGCGCAGTTGTGCAAGTTGAGATGAAAAGTGGCCTCTTAGCTGGCTGATGGCAATGTCGTGCGTAGCTTTGTTGGTGGATGCGATGAGGTCGGCAACGGCCTCGGCCTGTGAGAGGTCCATCTTGCCATTGAGGAAGGCGCGCTGGGTAAATTCGCCTGGATTGGCCATGCGGCAGCCTTGCTGAATGAGCAGTTCCAGCACCTTGTTTAATATATAGCGCGAGCCGTGGCAGGAGATTTCCGCGGAGTCTTCGCCTGTGTAGGAGTGGGGCGCGCGGAAAATGGAGACGAGGGCTTCGTCGATGATTGCGGTATGTTGCTGTGACACAGCAACACGCTCGACGATGCGGCCGTTGTGGATGGTCGCCACACGCTCGACGATGCGGCCGTAATGGATGGTGTTGGGCTGGGCCTGCGTGAGGTCTTTGCTGAAGACGCTTGAAAGAATCTCAAGTGCCTGAGCACCTGAGATTCTGATGATGCCTAATGCCCCACCGGGAGCAGTAGCTATAGCACAAATTGTATCCTCTCCAGAGGTGAGAGGTGAGAGGTGAGAGGTGAGATTCATTAGATACGGTCGAGAACCTTCTGGATGATGGTGTCGATAGAATTCTTGTAATCGGTGTTCATCTTCTGGGCATAGCGGTTGGCAATGACCATACAGCAGGTCATAGCGTGGTGACCCAGCAGGGCCGCAAGACCAGCCAAAGCCGACGACTCCATCTCGAAGTTACAAATCTTCATGCCCTCATATTCGAAGGCCTCAATCTTCTTGTTCTGCTCAGGATCACCCACGGCAGCACGGAGCTGACGGCCCTGGGGACCATAGAAACCACCACAGGCAACGGTATAGCCCTTGACCATGTCGTCGGCAGCAATGCGGTCGATGAGCTCACGGTCGGCAACGGCTACGTAAGGAGCGCCCTTGATGGGGTTCCAGTCCATGTGCTTCTTGAAGACTTCCTCCATCTTCAGGTCGCAGACGTCGTTACGGCCAGCATAGAAATTGAGCAAGCCGTCGAAACCAATGCTCTTAACGGAAGCAATGAACGAACCAGTGGGCGTGAAGGGCTGCAGACCGCCGCAGGTGCCAATGCGAACCATTGTCAGCGCGCGGTGCTCGGGCTTCTCTTCGCGGGTGGCGTAGTCGATGTTTGCCAGCGTGTCGAGTTCGTTGACGACGATATCGATGTTGTCGCAACCTATGCCGTGCGACTGACAGGTGATGCGCTTGCCTTTGTACATACCGGTGATGGTGTGGAACTCGCGAGAAGATACTTCGTGCTCGATGCTGTCGAAGTGGGCAGCAACGGTATTTACACGGGCGGGATCGCCTACGAGGATAACCTTGTCAGCCAGGAATTCGGGCTTCAGGTGAAGGTGGAAACATGAGCCGTCACCATTGATGATGAGTTCGGACTCGGGGAAGGTTCTTTTTGCCATAGTATTACTTGTTTTTAGTTAGAAATATGATTTCGTTATTGCGTATAGCTTTTTCCGTATTGTTTATTTCTTGGCGTAGCGCATATTGCTGCTGTTCGCTGGCCAGAATCGCAGGACGCAGCTTGGTGCGCTCGGCATTGCCGGCTTGGGCATATTGCTCGCGAGCGGTATCGAGGGTGTTGACAAGCTGCTGGTACTGACGGCGCAGGTCTTGCAGTTGCAGGAACTGCTCGAGATTGCCTGGAGCGCGGAAGTCCGCCAGCCGAGTGTACGTCGTTGCATCGTTGATGACGAAGGCGAACTCCTGTTCCACGGGCTTTTCGTGCTGACGCTGGGTAACGGCATTCAGTCTGGCCAGCGCCGCCTGTCGCGCCTCATCGTCCGTCCACGTGTCGGCAATACGGGCAATGCGGGCATAGGGGGCGATTTCCTCGGGACTGAATCCCGAGGCGCTGTACGTCGTGCGGGCCGTCGGTGGCACAAACAGATAGACGCACACCGTGTCTGCTTGCTGGTTGCGGTCGGTGGCGAACCATCCGAGATTGCTGTATTCGTCGACGATATAGAAGTAGTCGTTGGCCTCGCTATTGAACGGCATGCCAATGTTGACAGGATGCAGGAACTGGTTTTCCTCCGCGTTGTAGCGCGTGACGTAAATGTCGTAGCCGCCGAGTCCGTCGCCACCCTCAGCAGCGAAGTACAGCGTCTGACCGTCACCCATCATGAAGGGATAGTTGACACGCGGAAATTGAGCGTCGTCGTTGATGCCTTTCAGCTGTTGCGGTTGCGTCCAGTGGTTCTCCAGATTTTCGCTGCGGTAGAGTTGCATGGTGGTGTCTGTCGGTGCCAGCGAGAGGTAGCAGCGTGAACCCAGTTCGTTGATATGGACGTAGGCATCGGGTTGCTGTTCGGTGTGGAAGATGTCCTGATAGCGCGTCACTTGGCCGACCTCGGGCGACAGGCGGATGGCCGACAGGAGATTTGCTTTGGCCACGACGAAGCTATCGATGAACATGATGCGTTGTGTGTTGGCAGTCATACGTTCCAGTTTCGCCTGATGCTCCAGTTGTTCAGGCGTCAACTTGGGTGCCTTGCGTCTCTGCGCCATTGTCGGCAGTAGAAGGCACGCGAGGAACAATATAAATATGCTACGTATCTTCATCACTAGGCAAAGATACGAAATAAATTGAAATAATAGCTAATTGACAATTGACAATTAAAGATATTTAATACTCTACGAGCTTGTTGTCGCTTTCCAATGCGCGCCAGATGCAGTAACGGGCCTCCGGATTGAGTTGTTGGATGTGTGCAAATAATTCGGATGCTGTGGTGCGATTGGTGGCCTTTTCGTAAGGACATTGCTTCAACTGTTTCTCATAGCCTTGTTGTTCGGCATAGGCGCGGATGTCGGCTTCCTGACAGAGACACAAGGGGCGGATGATGGTCAGTGGCATCTTCCTCATGCGGAGCTTGGCGGGCATCGTGGAGAAGTGGCCTTGGAAGGTCAGGTTCATCAGGGCGGTATGGATGATGTCGTCTTGATGATGGCCCAAAGCGATCTTCGTACAACCCAATTCTTGCGCGAGATTGAAGAGTTGTTTGCGGCGTTGCCAGGAACAGAGGAAGCAGGCGGGCTTTTGTTTGCCTTTGCCCGACGGAGAATCGTCGGGAGTGGTGGTGCTTACGTCGGGAACGGTGGCTGTAGCGTCGGGATTGGTGGAGAAGCTGGTGGTGATGATGTGGAGAGGGACGTCGAGGCGGTCGCAGAAAGACTGGAGGTAGGTGGTGTCCGTTTCGTAATGAATATTCTCCATCCGAACGTGCAGGGCTTCGACGGTGAAGTGGGGGACGTGAACCTTGGAACGACGGGCGAGGAACTCCAGTAGACAAAGGGAATCCTTGCCACCAGACAAGCCGACGAGGATACGGTCGTCCTCGTCGATGAGCTGGAATTGTCCCAGCGCTTTGTTAAAAGTTTTCCAAAGTTTTTCTTCGAGATTCATCATGATGTTTGTCGCTATGCCATAGCGACATACTGGACTATTTCATGAATACCAGATAGACGGCGCAGATGATGAGGAAGAATGCCAGGATGTGGTTCCAATGCAGGTGTGTACCTTGGAACATGATGTTGGCAATGATGCAGAACACTGCCAGCGAGATGCACTCCTGAATGACCTTCAATTGAATGAGGTTGAAGGGACCTCCATTCTCTACGAAACCGAGACGATTAGCGGGTACCTGGCAGCAGTATTCGAAGAAGGCTATCATCCACGAAAAGGCGATGACTCCGATGAGGGGCCAGTTGTTTGATACACCGTTCTCCTGGAGTTTCAAATGCCCATACCAAGCCAGCGTCATGAAGACGTTGCTTAGTATGAGCAATATGATGGTATAGAGTCCGTTCATAATCAGTTACGTTTGTCGCTATGCCATAGCGACATACTGAACTACTTTTTCTGGAGGTATTCGTCCATATTCTGTGCAGCACGACGACCGTCACCCATAGCGAGAATAACGGTAGCGCCACCACGCACGATATCACCACCAGCGAAAATCTCAGCGCGAGCCGACTGCATGCCTTCGTTGACGACGATGGTGTTCTTGCGACCCAGTTCCAATCCCTCGATAGACTTGGGAACCAGCGGGTTGGGCGATACACCAACAGCCACGATGACCTGGTCGACATCGAGCGTAACGGTCTTACCCTCAACGGGAACAGGACTGCGACGACCAGAAGCGTCAGGCTCTCCCAGTTCCATGACCTGCAAAACAGCAGCCTTCACAGCACCGTTCTCGTCAGCGAGATACTCGATGGGGTTGTGCAATGTCAGGAAGTTGATGCCCTCTTCTTTAGCGTGTTTCACTTCTTCGAGACGAGCAGGCATCTCCTGTTCAGAACGACGGTAAACGAGAGTGACGTTGCCACCCAGACGCTTAGCCGTACGACAAGAGTCCATAGCGGTATTACCACCACCTACGACGAGTACGTTCTTACCCAGGTTGATAGGCGTATCGGTCGTCGGATTGGCAGCATCCATCAGGTTCACACGTGTCAGGTACTCGTTCGACGACATGATGTTGATGGCGTTCTCGCCAGGGATATTCATGAAGTTTGGCAGACCAGCACCAGAACCTACGAAGATACCTTTGAAGCCTTGCTTTTCAAGTGTCTCTACGCTGATGGTCTTGCCTACGATGACGTCGGTCTGGAAATGAACGCCCATTTTGGCGAGGTTCTCGATTTCCACGTCGACAATCTTGTTGGGAAGACGGAACTCAGGAATGCCGTATTTCAGCACACCACCGATTTCGTGCAGGGCCTCGAAGACATATACGTCATAACCTTTCTTCACCATATCGCCAGCGAAGCTCAAACCTGCAGGACCAGAACCCACAACGGCAATCTTGATGCCGTTGGCAGGAGCAATCTCGGGCAACGAGATGTTACCGCTCTCGCGTTCGTAGTCGGCAGCAAAGCGCTCCAGATAACCGATAGCCACAGCGGGCTCGTTCATCTTCAGGTGGATACACTTGCTTTCGCATTGCTTCTCCTGAGGACAGACACGACCGCAGACAGCGGGGAGGGCAGAGGTGTTCTTTAGCACCTTAGCGGCAGCCAGGAACTGACCGCGCTCGATGTTCTTGACGAACGAGGGGATATTGATATTCACAGGACAGCCCTCTACGCAAGTCGGCTTGGCGCAGTCCAGACAACGCTTGGCCTCAGTCATTGCCATCTCCTTGGTGAGTCCGATGTTGACTTCCTCCGTACGGGTGGTTGCACGATAGACGGGATCGAGCTCAGGCATGACAACGCGCTCGATAGCGGTACGCTCCTTGGGTTTCATGCTCTTTCTGAGTTCTTCGCGCCAAGCAGCGTTGCGGTCGGTCAGCACCTCGATGGTGTCGTTAGTGGGATCGCTGTCCATCACCACGTCGGTGGTTTTCTCGACGGCAGAACCGTCGAGCACACTACCTTTGCCCACTAGGTGTTCTTCGTAGTGCTCCAGCTCTTCCTGCTCGGCACGCTTGAAGGTACCCATGCGCTTGAACATCTCGTCCCAATCGACGAGGGCGCCATCAAACTCAGGACCATCGATGCAGACGAACTTCGTCTTGCCACCAATGGTCAGACGGCAAGCACCGCACATACCTGTACCGTCCACCATGATAGTGTTCAGGCTGACTTCGCAGGGAATGCCGTGTTTTTGGGCTGTAAGGTTCGAGAACTTCATCATGATGGGAGGACCAATGGCGAAGATCTTGTCGACATGCTCCTGTTCAACGAATTTCTCAATACCAACAGTTACCACGCCTTTCTCGCCGTATGAACCGTCATCTGTCATGATGATGACTTCGTCAGACGATTCGCGAACTTTATCCTCAAGGATAATCAAATCCTTCGAGCGACCTGCCATCACTGAGAGTACACGGTTACCAGCAGCTTTCAGTGCCTGAATGATGGGCAACATTGGGGCTACGCCCAGTCCGCCACCAGCACAAACGACGGTGCCGTATTTCTCAATCTTTGTGGGGTTACCTAGAGGACCGACTACGTCAGCAACGAAGTCGCCAACATTCAGAGCGCACAATTTTTTAGAAGAGAGACCTACCATCTGAACGACCAACGTGATGGTGCCCTTATCGATGTCTGCACCAGCGATGGTCAGTGGCATACGCTCGCCTTTCTTGTCAACACGTACGATAACAAAGTTGCCTGCCTTACGGCTCTTGGCAATCAGTGGAGCCTCAATCTCGAAAAGGAAAACCTTTTCAGAGAATTGCTCTTTCCTTACGATTTTATTCATAATTGCTTTGTTTGGTTTCAATTTGGCTGCAAAGATACTTAAAAATAATCAAAAAGCAAAAGAAAACGTCATATTCTTTTGCTTTTTGATAAATATAATGATGTGACGGAAGAGATGCTTATCCAATATACTGGAGAATCAGTTCGACAGCCTCATCTTCGGTCTTGCCTTCCATATTGATGACGAGGTCATAGTTACGAGTGTCGTAGCGAGAGGTGCCAGAATATTTCTTAACATAGTTCTCGCGCATTTCGTCCACTTTCTTGATGACTTTCTCTGTCTCTTCACGACTCAGCTGCTGCTTGCTCATAATGCGCTGGATACGATGCTCCAGAGGTGCCTGAATCAGGATGCTGAGGTGGTTGGGATGGTCTGCAAAAACACTGAAACCATTACGGCCGGCAATGACACATGAGTCCTCGGCAGCAACTTGGGTAAGAATCTCCTTATCCATTTTGAACATGTCGCTACTGGTGACAAGGTATCCTTCCTGACCTGTCATGCGCTGGTAGTACCACATCTCATTCATACCCTGGCCCATATACATGGCTGAGTTGATGAATTCGCGCCACCAATCACCCTTTCCGCTCTTCAGTTTCTCAATCTGCTCTGTGTCAAGCTGAAATTTCTTCTTCAGTTCGTTGATGAGCGCTTTGTCGTAGAAAGCTACGTTCAGTTTCTCTGCCAACTTTCTGCCGACGGTGCGACCGCCACTACCTAATTCACGGTTAATCGTGATGACATACTTTTGATTTTTGTCCATATCGTTTGTCCATTGGTTAATAATTATTCTCCGTTTACTTGATATCTGCTTGCAAAATTACGAAATCTTAGTCAAATTGCAAAGAAAAATAGCCGAAAAATATTGAATACCACTAAATTGTGAATTAATCTATCATTTCGAAGCCGGTATATGGCACAAGAGCTGCAGGGATACGGATGCCCTGTTCTGTCTGGTTATTTTCCAATAATGCAGCTACGATGCGTGGCAGGGCAAGAGCCGAACCGTTCAGCGTGTGGCAGAGTTCGGTCTTCTTGGTCTCGGCATTACGATAGCGACACTTCAGACGGTTGGCCTGATAGGTGTCGAAGTTGGATACGCTTGATACCTCGAGCCAGCGTCCCTGAGCTTCTGAATAAACCTCGAAGTCGTAGCAGATAGAACTGGTGAACGACTGGTCGCCACCACAAAGCAACAGAATGCGATAGGGCAGTTCGAGCTTCTTCAGCAGACCTTCTACGTGTTCCAGCATCTCCTTGTGGCTCTCCTTTGAATGCTCGGGCTTGTCGATGCGGACAATCTCAATCTTTGAGAACTCATGCAGACGGTTCAGTCCGCGAACGTCCTTGCCATAAGAGCCTGCCTCGCGACGGAAACACTCTGTATAGGCGCAGTTCTTGATGGGCAACTGAGCCTCGTCCAGAATCACGTCGCGATAGATATTTGTCACAGGAACTTCGGCGGTAGGAATGAGATAGAAGTCATCCACCTCGCAATGATACATCTGACCTTCCTTGTCAGGCAGCTGACCTGTGCCATAACCAGAGGCAGCGTTTACTACCGTAGGGGGCATAATCTCTGTATAGCCACTCTTGCGGGCTTCATCGAGGAAGAAGTTGATGAGGGCACGCTGCAGACGAGCACCTTTGCCGATATATACGGGGAAACCAGCGCCTGTAATCTTCACGCCTAGGTCGAAGTCGATGAGGTTGTACTTCTTGGCGAGCTCCCAATGGGGCAGGGGATTAGCCAATCCCAGCTTCGGGTTCACGTCCCAGTTGCCAACGGTATCTTTATCTGTGCACTCCTTCAGATTCGACTTCACTACGCGATTGTCCTCAGCGGCAGCACCCTCAGGTACTTCGTCGTAAGGGATATTGGGAATCTGGCAGAGCAGACGCGTCATCTCCTCCTGGGCCTGATTCATGGTTTCTTCCAACTGCTTGTTGGTTTCCTTCATTTCAGACACCTGTGCCTTGATAGCGTCAGCCTCGGCCTTCTTTCCTTCCTTCATCAAACCACCAATCTGCGCTGCCATCTTTTTGGCTTCGCTCAGGTTCTTGTCCAACTGCTGCTGGGCCTCGCGACGCTTTTTGTCAACGGCCAGCACTTCATCAATGGCTTCTTTGGCACCCTTAAAGTGTTTCTTCTCTAATCCGCGAATCACGCGGTCTGTCTCCTCTGTAATGAGTTTCAGTGTAAGCATAATCTTATTGTATTTTGAATTTTGCCTGCAAAATTACAAAAAAAATATAAGAAAGGTGCGATTCTTCTAAGAAAATCGCACCTTCTCTATAATAATAGTGATTTTTGTCGAGCTTATACAATGCTTAGCAGCATCATCTGTATAACCTTGACTTCGTCGAGCTTATACAATGCTTAGCAGCATCATCTGTATAACCTTGACTTCGTCGAGCTTACACAATGCTTAGCAGCATCATCTATATAACCTTGACTTCGTCGAGCTTATACAATGCCCTGAGCCATCATGGCATTGGCAACCTTCATGAAGCCGGCTACGTTAGCACCCTTCACATAGTTGATGTAACCATCAGCCTGAGTACCGTACTTCACGCAGTTCTCATGAATGTCGTTCATGATGCGCTTCAGATAGTCGTC
>ONKX01000015.1 GCA_900318555.1 uncultured Prevotellaceae bacterium
AAATCACTCACTGGAACATGTGACAAGAAGACTGAGGAATTAAAGAAGGTGCTTAACAACAAGGGTATCTATCTTTCTTGGTGGAACTTCTGGGCAATGGTTATTATGGCAATAACCAGTGTAGGCTATGCCATATATGCTGCATTCAACAGATGCCTATGGGATGTGTTATGGGAGAGGCTGTGGTTTCCATTATTAGTGTTATTGTTCTTTGTTTGTTCAATAGGCTTAATGGTCTGGCTCAATCTCAGAGAATATAGAATCCCCAAATACTAAAGCCTCTATCTGCAAACTCTGAGATTACAAACTGCAAAATCAGGAGTCAAGGAACGCCAAAACAATAACCAGCACGCCAAAAACACGCCAATTTAGAACATAAAAGAAATCCAAACTACTGATAACCAGCGGTTTGGATTTTCTTTTGGTCGGGATTACTGGACTCGAACCAGCGACCTCGCGCCCCCCAGACGTGTGCGCTACCAACTGCGCTAAATCCCGATCGCAAAGGTAAGGAGTTTTTTTGAATCTTGCAAATTTTCTGAGGCTTTTTTGCAGAAAAGATTTAAAATTGATGAGAAATAGTTGGTAGTTTATCAAATATTTCGTACATTTGCACGTTAATATTATAGAAGTTAACGAAGTTTATTAAAATGCAATATACAATTACTGCTCCGGGTCAGTTGCGTCATACGGCCCAACTGCCTGCATCGAAGAGTATATCGAACCGTGCGCTGGTGATTCATGCGCTGACGGGTGGGGGCGTGGTGCCCGATAACCTGTCGGACTGTGACGACACGGAAGTGATGATTAGTGCGCTGCGCGATAATCCGTATGAAATCAATATCAAGGCTGGTGGTACGGCCATGCGTTTTATGACGGCCCTGCTGTCGGTACGAGCCGGTGAGGAACACGTGCTGACGGGTACTGAGCGCATGCAGAACCGCCCGATAGGTGTGCTGGTGGATGCCCTGCGCCGTTTGGGCGCCGACATCAGCTACGTGGGCAAGGAGGGTTTTCCTCCCCTGCTCATCAAGGGTAAGCCGTTGCTTGGCGGTCCGCTGGACGTGGCTGGCAACATCAGTTCGCAGTTTATCACGGCGCTGTTGCTGATAGGTCCTGCGCTGAAGCACGGACTGACGCTGCGACTGACGGGTGACATCATCTCGCGACCGTATATCGACCTGACGCTGTGGATGATGCGTGAGTTCGGTGCCGATGCCGAGTGGAGCGACTTTGACACCATCGAGGTGAAGAACCAGCCGTACAAGGAGCGTACTTACACGATTGAGAACGACTGGAGTGCGGCGTCGTACTGGTATGAGATGGTGGCGTTGGGCAAGGATGCGGACGACGAGGTGGTGCTGGAAGGACTGATGGACGGTTCGAAGCAGGGCGACTCAAGCGTGCGCTACATATTCAGCCTGCTGGGTGTGAAGACGACGTTTGAGAAGAGTATGAAGGGTCAGCCGACGCGCATCCGTCTGCGCCATTCAGGACGTTGTGTGCCGCGACTGGAGTATGACTTCAACAATTCGCCCGACCTGGCTCAGACGTTCGTCGTGTGTTGTGCGCTGCTGGGCGTGCCGTTCCGCTTTACCGGCCTGTCGACGCTGAAAATCAAGGAGACGGACCGTATCGAGGCGTTGAAGCGTGAGATGCGGAAGCTGGGGTATGTCATTCACGACGTGAACAACAACGAGCTCTTCTGGGACGGTGAGCGTTGTGAGCCGAACATAGCGGCCGGCATCGATACCTATGAGGACCACCGCATGGCACTGGCCTTTGCCCCGGCGGCCTTGCGCGTGGAAGGTCTGCGCATCAATAATCCGCAGGTAGTGACGAAGTCGTACCCGAAGTTCTGGGAGGACCTGCGCGAGGCGCAGTTTAGAGTTGAGAGTTGAGAGTTTAGAGATGTCGTTTCTGCTGATAGTTGTCATCGCGTTGGTTGCCTTGGGCGCCGTTGCTGCCATCTTTTCGATAGGTGGCACGGACGAGCCTATCGTGACAAAGGAGGGCGACTGTGCGTCGTGCAGCAGCAGGAGTGAATGTAAACTCGCGGAGTTGAAGGAAGAGGAAAGACGGAAGAGGGAAGATGTAAGAGGGAAGAGGGAAGAAGGAAGATGTAAGAGTGTTCCCGTTTTACTTTTTTACCTTTTTACCTTTTTACTTTTAACTACTTCTTGTTCGACGAAGAAGAATACGGCAGGCAGTCGCTGGTGGCATTCGTTCAACGCGCGCTATAATACCTATTTCAATGGTTCGCAGGCGTTCATCGAAGGCAGCCTGGAGAAGGAAAACGGCAACAAGGATAACTTTACGGAGATGATTCCGTTGTATATGGTGGCAAACAAGCAGAGCCGCGAGCTGGGCAAGGGCAACTTCGACCGCGCCATAGAGAAGTCGGAGAAGGCCATCAAACTACACAGCATCAAGGTGCGCCCCGAGTGGAACAAAAGCCGCAGGAAGACGGAGAAAGATATAGAATGGCTGAACCGCAGGGAGTATAACCCCTTCCTTTGGAAGGCGTGGCTGCTGATGGGTAAGTCGCAATTCCAGCAGGGACAGTTTGAGGAGGCTGCCGCGACGTTCTCGTATATGGGCCGCCTCTATCAGACGCAGCCCGCCATTCTCGGCATTTCCCGTGCGTGGCTAGCGAAGAGCTATGTGGAATTGAACTGGTTGTATGAGGCGGAGGACGTCATCAACAAACAGCGTCGCGACTCGATGGACTATCGGGCCTTGAAGGACTGGGACTATACCTATGCCGACTACTATATCCGCAGCGAGCGTTACGAGGAGGCATTGCCCTATTTGCGGAAGGTCATCAGACACGAGAAACGCCGTAAGCAGAAGGCCCGCGAATGGTTCCTGTACGGACAGATACAGGCCCTGCTGGGCCACCGGCAAGAGGCCTACGACGCCTTCCGCCATGTGGTGCGGCTGAATCCGCCATACGAAACGGAGTTCAATGCCCGTATCGCTCAGACAGAGGTGATGGCTCAGGGTAATGCGCGCCAGATGATTAGGAAACTGAAACGCATGGCGGCGTCGGACAACAACAAGGACTATCTGGAGCAGGTGTATTACGCCATCGGTAACATCTATCTGGCCCAGCGCGATACCGTGCAGGCCATTGCCGCCTACGAGGAAGGCAACAAGAAAGCCACGAGGAGCGGCATTGAGAAAGGCGTGTTGCTGTTGACGCTGGGTAACCTCTATTGGGAGCGCGAGCAGTTTGCCGACGCCCAGCGGTGTTATGGCGAGGCAATCGGACTGTTGGATCAGGACCGCAAGGACTATAAGCAGTTGTCGGAGCGTTCGAAGGTGTTGGACGAACTGGTGCCGCATACAAGTGCCGTGGAGTTGCAGGACTCGCTGCAGCGTTTGGCGAAGATGCCTGAGGCCGAGCGTTTGAAGGTGATTGACCGCATTATTGACGAACTGAAGAAGAAGGAAAAGGAGGAAGAGCGCGCCCGTCAGGAAGCCGAGACGGAGCAGGCGTTGCAGAAACAGCAGGCTGTAGGCAACCGTCAGCAACAGACTAACCGGCCTGCCGCGCAACAGCAGCCGACGGCAGGCGGTGCGTGGTATTTCTATAATCCTCAGACCGTGAGTCAGGGTAAGCGCACCTTCGAACAGCAATGGGGTAAGCGCGAGAATGCCGACGACTGGCAGCGCATCAACCGCACCGTGGTGGCCATGAATCAGGAGCAGCCGGATAGTATAGAGAATCTAGATAATCTGGAAAATCTAGAGAACGATGGTACGGTGGCTGGCGATTCCATCGCCAGCGGTGAAAATGCCGAGCCCGTGGACAGTGCCGCCTTCGACCCCCACAACCGCGAATACTATCTGGCGCAGATTCCCTTCACGGAGGAGCAGCTGGCCGCTAGTCATGATATCATCAAGGACGGCTTGTATAACGCCGGTATCATCATCAAGGACAAGTTGGACAACCTGCCGCTGAGCGAGAAATACCTGACGCGACTGACGAGGGACTATCCCGACTACGAGCATAACGACGACGTGTGGTACCACCTATTCCTGCTCTTCTCGCGACAGGGGCGCACCACGGAGGCCGACCGTTGTCTGGCGATGTTGCAAGGCGACTTCCCGGAGAGCCAGTGGACCACGTTGCTGACCGACCCGAACTTTGCCGAGAACCAGCGCTTTGGCGTGCACATCGAGGACTCGTTGTATGCTGCGACCTATGATGCGTTCCAGAAAGACCGCCACATGGAGGTGAAGGGCAATACCCAGCTGTCGGAGAGCCGTTTCCCATTGGGCCAGCACCGCCCGAAATTCCTTTTCATCGAAGGTCTGAGCATGTTGAACGACGGCGATGCGAACGGTTGTACGGACCGCATGCAGCAGGTGGTGGAAAAGTATCCGGATAGTGAGGTCAGCGAGTTGGCCGGTATGATACTTCGTGGCGTGCAGCAAGGCCGCGCGTTGCATGGAGGCAAATTCGATATGGGTGACGTGTGGTCGTTGCGTTCGGCAGTCAGCATGTCGGGCGATTCGACGAAGGTCGATACGTTGCGTTTCGAGCGTAACACCAGCTACGTGTTTATGCTGGCGTATCAGCCGGATAGCGTGAATCAGAACCAGCTGTTGTATGAACTGGCGCGATATAACTTCTCAAACTATCTGGTGCGTAACTTCGATATCGTCATCGACCAAGATCCGAACGGACTGGTGCGCATGCTGATAAGCGGATTCCTGAGCTATGACGAGGCGCGGCAGTATGCACGGCAGTTGTACGGCGTGGAAGGCCATCTGAAGGAGTTGTTGCAGGCCTGTCGCAGCTTGATAGTCAGCGAGGACAACCTGCGCCTGCTGGGAACGACATACAGCTATCAGGACTACGAGGTGTTCTTCGAAAAGGAGATAGAACCTGTGAAGATATCGACGCAGCCGCTGTTGGACGAGCCGGAGAGTATTACGCAGGAGGAAGACCCCGACGACGTTGAGCCGGAAGACAACGGAGACAAGCCTGCCAACAACAATGACTTCGACGACCTGTTTAACGACGGTCCCGTGCAACAGCCGGGGGTCATAGAGTTTGATGATGACTTCTGGCGCTGACGCCGGAATGACGGAATAACGGTATAACGGAATTACGGAAAAATGAAATAACGAAGAGATATGACGAACGGACGATTACTTTGGGCTGACGACGAGATGGAACTGCTGAAGGCCCACTTGCTCTTCCTGGAGAAAAAAGGATACGAGGTGGTGACGGTGACGAACGGAACGGACGCCATCGAGGAATGCCGCAAGGGTGGTTTCGACCTGGTATTGCTCGACGAGATGATGCCCGGACTTTCGGGACTGGAAACCCTGCAACGCATCAAGGAACTGGCTCCCCAGTTGCCTGTGGTGATGGTGACGAAGAGTGAGGAGGAGGACATCATGAATCAGGCCATCGGACAGCAGATTGCCGACTATCTGATCAAGCCCGTCAACCCCAATCAGATATTGTTGACGCTAAAGAAGAACATCCACCGGCGCGAGATAGTGACGGAGGCCGTGCAGTCGGGCTATCAGCAGCAGTTCCAGCAGTTGTCGATGCAGATTATGGACTGCCGCACATGGGACGAGTGGGCTGACATCTACAAGCGTCTGGTGCGCTGGGAACTGGAGTTGAGTGCCACTGACTCGCAGATGACGGAGATGCTGCAGATGCAGAAGGAAGAGGCCAATCGCGGTTTTGCGAAATACGTGAAACAGCATTATATGGACTGGGTGCAGGGCAAGGAGCACCCCATCATGTCGAACGAGATATTCAAGACGCAGATATTCCCCTTGCTGACTGCCGGCGAGAAGGTGTTCCTGGTAGTGCTCGATAATTTCCGCTACGACCAGTGGAAGATGTTGGAGCGTGAACTGAGCGACCAGTTTGAGATAGACGAAAACCTGTATTGCTCGATACTGCCTACAGCTACGCAATATGCGCGTAATGCCATCTTCTCAGGACTGATGCCCGAACAGATTGCGCAGATGTTTCCGGAGCTGTGGGTTGACGAGGACGAGGAGGAAGGCAAGAACCTGAACGAGGAGCCGCTGATTCGTACCCAGCTGGATCGCTATCGCAGGAAGAATACGTTTTCCTATCATAAGATTAATACGTCGTTGGAGGCAGATAAACTGTTGCAGCAGTTGAAGACGCTGGAGAAGAACGACTTGAATGTGGTGGTGTTTAACTTCATCGATATGCTCAGTCATGCCCGTACGGAGTCGAAGATGGTGCGTGAACTGGCCAATAACGAGTCGGCATACCGTTCGATTACGCTCTCGTGGTTCCGCCATTCTGTCATAGCCGATCTCTTCCGCGAATTAGCACAGACGGACTATCGCGTCATCATCACTACCGATCACGGAAGCATTCGTGCCAACAATCCTGTGAAGATTGTGGGCGACCGCAATACCAATACCAATCTGCGTTACAAACTGGGCAAGAGCCTGTCGTGCGACTCGAAGGAAAGCTTTGTCATCAAGGAACCCCGCAAGGCGCAGCTGCCTGCTCCGAACCTGTCGACGAGTTATGTGTTTGCGACGGGTGACGACTTCTTCGCCTATCCCAATAATTATAATTATTATGTTTCGTACTATCGCAACACCTTCCAGCACGGAGGCATCTCGATGGAAGAGATGATCATACCGATTATCACCCTGAAGGGGAAGAAGCGGTAAAACGGAATAACGGATTAACGAAAAACGAAAATGGAAATCAAGATTCAAGACATAGAGCACATCCGCGAGGCGGCTCGCGAATTTGTTGAAAACATAGGCGAGGCTCGCGTGTTTGCCTTCTACGGCAAGATGGGCGCAGGCAAGACTACCTTCGTCAAAGCCATCTGCGAGGAATTGGGCGTCGATGACGTCATCACCAGTCCCACCTTTGCGATTATCAACGAATATACGGCAGCACCTAAGCCTTCAGCCCTCAGCCTTCAGACATCCACCATCTACCACTTTGACTTCTACCGCATTAAGAAGCTGGAGGAGGTTTACGATATGGGTTATGAAGACTACTTCTATTCTGGGGCGTTATGCTTCATTGAGTGGCCGGAACTGATAGAAGAAATCCTGCCCGACGATGCCGTGCGTGTTAGCATCACCGAGCAGGAAGACGGAAGCAGGGTCGTCAGCTATTAAAGCGACAACCCTGTTTTTTAACTTTTTACCTTTACAAGAGTGCTTCGAATTTCTCCTGAAGCTTTGCTTTGGACTGTGCACCGACAATCTTGTCGACGACCTGACCATTCTTGATGAAGATAATCGTTGGGATGTTGCGGATGCCGAACTCCATGGCCAGATCCTCACACTCCTCGACGTCGCACTTGCCGACGGTAATCTTGCCGTCGTACTCATTTGCCAATTCGCTGATGACGGGACCTACCATACGGCAGGGACCACACCAAGTAGCCCAGAAATCAACTACCAAAGGCTGAGCGCCATTCTTCAGACTCTCAAAATTCTCACTTGTGATTGTTACTTCCATAATTCAATAGTGTTTTATAGGGTTATTACTGTTGTTTTATTGTTGTCGCTGCAAATATCATGCCATTTAATTAATTTTGTAGCTCAGGGCCTCAGTCTGTTCAATATACTGTATCAGACTGGTTTTGACGTCGACTGTCTTGGAACCGCTACGCAACAGGACATGTTGCTTGCCTGACGAGTCGTGTAGCAAGAAGTACAGTTGCGTCTTGCCGGGACTGGTATTGATGAGTTCGCTCAGTTCCTGGACTATCTGGTCGTTCAGCAGGTCGGTAGTCAGCGAGATGGTAATCTTGTCAATGGCTTTCTCCTTGACGGTCTGCAACAGTTCGACATTGGTGACTTTCAGCTCCTTCTGGTCGCTAAAATGGAAACGCGGAGTCATCTTACCTGTGATATACACAGCAGCGCCCTCGATGAATTTGCCGTTCAGATTAAGCCAGTCTTCGCCAAAGAGTACCAGTTCGCCAGAACCTTCGAAATCCTCGAGAGTAATGATGCCCCAGGGCTTGTTGTTCTTGCCAAAGCGCGACTGTATGCTTGTGACGATACCGCCCAGCGTGATGTCCTCACGGTCGAGAAGTGCCGCACCGCGTTCTGCCAATTCGGCACAACGTGCATTGCAAAGGTTGTCGAGCACGATTTTGTATTCGTCCAACGGATGTGCCGATAGGTAGATGCCCACCAGTTCGCGCTCTTTGTTCAGACGTTCGATGTCGCTCCAACGCACATCGGATTTGGGGATAGCCGGCGTCTGAATGGCAATGGCACCGAAATCGCCGAACAGCGAGGTTTGGGCTTGTTGTTTCTCGGCCTGATAGTTTTGTCCGAAGCGCATAATGGTGTCGATGAACGTCTCGCCTTTGTTGTTTTGCACAAAGAAATCCTCGCGGCGAATGCCAAACGAGTCGAAGCCACCGCTGAGGGCCAGCGATTCGAAGGCCTTGCGGTTGACCTGATTGAAATTGATGCGTTGCACAAAGTCGAAGATATCCTTATACGGGCCGTTCTTCTCGCGCTCGTCAATGATGGATTGTGCTACACCATCGCCAATACCCTTGATGGCGGCCAATCCGAAGCGGATTTCACCATGATGGTTAACACCGAACTTCTGGTACGATTCGTTGACGTCGGGGCCCAGCGTGGCAATACCCATCGCCTTGCATTCGTCCATCAGTTTGGTAATTTCCGTAATCTGGTCGCGACGACGTGTCATAATGGCAGCCATGAATTCGGCAGGGTAGTTGGCCTTGAGATAGGCCGTCTGATAAGCCACCCACGAGTAACATGCGGCATGCGACTTGTTGAAGGCGTAGGAGGCGAATTTCTCCCAGTCGGTCCATATCTTTTCCAGTATCTCTGGGTCGTGGCCGTTCTTCTTGCCGCCCTCAATGAATTTGGGCTTCATGGCGTCGACGATATCCTTTTTCTTCTTACCCATCGCCTTACGCAGGGCATCACTCTCACCACGCGTGAAGTCTGCCAACTGGCGCGAGAGCAACATTACCTGTTCCTGATAAACGGTAATGCCGTAGGTATCCTTCAGGTATTTCTCCATGCAGGGAATAGGGTAGGTGATAGGCTCCAGACCATTCTTACGCTTGATGAAGTCGGGGATGTAATCCATAGGTCCCGGACGGTAGAGGGCGTTCATAGCAATGAGATCCTCAAATACCGTGGGATGCAATTCGCGCAGGTATTTCTGCATGCCTGCCGACTCAAACTGGAAGGTGCCGATGGTGCCGCCTTTCTGGTAGAGCTCGAAGGTCTTGGGGTCGTCGATGGGAATGTTGTCGAGGTCGATGTCGATATCTCGCGTCAACTTGATATTGGCACATGCCTCTTTCAACTCCGACAGGGTCTTCAGTCCCAGAAAGTCCATCTTGATGAGTCCTGTTGATTCAATGACGTGACCGTCGTATTGCGTACAATTGGTCTTGGTGTCCTTGAAGTCGGGGTCGTCGGCTGTCGAGACGGGAACCCAGTCGGAAATCGGGTCGCGACAGATGATGAATCCGCAGGCGTGGATACCAGTACCGCGAACAGTACCTTCGAGCATCTTCGCATATTTGATGCTATTGCGCAGGGCCGGATCTGTCGAAGCCTCCGCATCACGCAACTCTGGCGTACACTTGATGGCGTTAGGCAGATTCATTTTCAAGTCGTTGCCGCTCTGAGGGTCTTTCAACCTGTCGGGAATGGCCTTACAGAGGGCATTGACAATGCTCAATGGAACCTTTTCCACACGTGCCACATCTTTGATGGAGTTCTTGGTGGCCATTGTGGCATAGGTGATGATATGAGCGCAGTTCTCGTGACCATATTTGTCCTCTACCCATTTCAGCACACGGCCTCGGCCATCATCGTCGAAATCGGTATCGATATCAGGCAGGGAGATACGGTCTGGATTCAGGAAACGCTCAAACAGCAGGTCGTATTTCAATGGGTCTATCTTCGTGATTCCCAAGCAGTAAGCCACAACGGAACCTGCAGCAGAACCACGTCCGGGGCCTACCATCACACCTAGTTCGTCGCGAGCAGAATTGATGAAGTCCTGCACGATCAAGAAGTAGCCCGGGAAACCCATCGTCTTCATGATGTGCAACTCGAAGCGCACGCGGTCGTCGACCTCCTGAGGCAATGGTGTCCCATAACGGCGGGCAGCACCTTCGTAGGCGAGTTTGGCCAGGTAGTCGGCCTCAAACTTGATGCGGTACAGCTTGTCGTAACCTCCCAGCTTCTTGATTTTCTTCTCGCCTTCTTCCTGCGATAACGGGTTCTCCCCATTCTCGTCACTGGTAAACTCACGGAACAGGTCCTCTTCCGAGAACTTCTGGCGCCATTGCTCCTCCGTTCCGAAATCCTCAGGGATGGGGAAGAACGGCATGATGGGGTCGTGGTCTATGCTGTAGATCTCTATCTTGTCTAATATCTCGAGGGTATTCGACAATGCCTCAGGGACATCCTGGAAGATGTCGTTCATTTCCTCGCGGGTCTTAAACCATTCTTGCTTCGAATACAGCATTCGCGTGGGGTCGTCCAAGTCCTTCGATGTCGCCAGACACAACAGGTGGTCGTGGGCTTCAGCGTTTTCTTGGTCTACGAAGTGCGCATCATTGGTACAAACCAGTTTGATGCCGTATTCGCGGGCCAGTTCAATGAGCACCTTGTTGGCCTGTTCCTGCATGGGGAATGTTTCGCGATTGGCGCGGATGGTGGGGTCTTTCACCTCATGGCGCTGCAACTCCAGATAGTAGTCGTCGCCAAACACGCGCTTATGCCATTCGATGGCCTCACGGGCGCCAGCAATGTCGCCGTTCAATATCTTCTTAGGCACTTCGCCAGCAATACATGCCGAGCAGACGATGAGTCCCTCGTGGTATTTCTCCAAGTCTTCGCGGTCGGTACGTGGACGCATATAGAAGCCGTCCACCCACGAACGGCTCACCAGTTTGATGAGGTTCTTGTAGCCTGTATAGTTCTTAGCCAACACGATGAGGTGGTAACCACCCTGATGCTTCTTGTCGTCTTTCAATAGTTTCGACCCGTAGCGCGACACATACATCTCGCAACCGAAGATGGGTTTGAAGGGCTCCAATCCGTCTTTCTTGCGTCCTTTATTGATGCCGCCTACGTAATCGTGAAATTCCTTGATGCCAAACATATCGCCATGATCGGTAATGGCCATGCCCTTCATGCCGTTGCCGATGGCCTTGTCAACCAGCCGCTTAATACTCGACTGACCGTCCAGGATGGAGTAATATGTATGTACATGCAAGTGTATGAAATCTTCCATAAAATGTGCAGTTTTTTCGCTTTTGAGCCTCAAAGTTACGGTAAAAAACCGAAATAACCAAAAAAAATATGAATTATGACTAATGAATTAAGAAATATTTTGTACCTTTGCAGACAAAAGTATGACATTTCATGGGAACAAGGATAAAAAAACTGAAGAAAATTCGTATCCATCGTGAGGGCACCAACGAACTTACGCTGAGCATGCTGGCCATCTTTGCTATAGCCTGTGTGCTCTGGTTTTTCGTTGAATCGCCTATACCTTTCTGGGCCTTTGTCCTCATTTTTGGCGCAGCCTGGATGATGGCACTCAATTTCTACCGTTGCCCCATCCGCTATTACAATGGCGACACCGAGAAATTGGTTGTGGCACCTGCCGATGGTAAGATTGTGGTCGTCGAAGAAGCTGAGGAGAACGAGTATTTCCACGACAAACGCCTCATGATCAGCATCTTCATGAGTCCGCTGAATGTTCATGCCAACTGGTTCCCTGTGGATGGTAAGGTAAAGTTTGTTCACCATCAGAACGGCAACTACCACAAGGCATGGCTGCCGAAGGCCAGTGAGGAGAACGAGCATGCCGACATCATGATTACGACTCCTGACGGTGAGGATATCCTTGTGCGTCAGATTGCGGGGGCGTTGGCTCGCCGTATTGTTACTTATGCCAAGGAGGGCGAAGAGTGCTATATTGATGAACATCTGGGCTTTATCAAGCTGGGTTCGCGTGTCGATGTCTATCTGCCCTTGACCGCTAAGGCCTGCGTCACAATGGACCAGCCTACTACCGGTGACCAAACAGTTATAGCAAAGCTGGCATGAGAAAACACATTCCAAATACAATCACTTGCCTGAATCTGATTTCGGGTTGTATTGCCACTTGTTGGGCATTCCAAGGTGAATACAAGTTGGCATTGCTATTTATCATTATTGGTGCCGTATTTGATTTTTTCGACGGCATGTCCGCACGCCTGTTGCACGTCAGTTCGCCCATTGGCAAGGAACTCGATTCACTGGCCGACGACATCACCTTCGGATTTGCACCATCAGCCATCGTATTCTGTAAACTTCAGGAATTTTTCCCGTTGTCATATGCTTTCCCCGACAAGTGGATACCCTTCTTGGCATTCGTCATGGCGGCATTCTCGGCGCTCCGTCTTGCAAAGTTCAATCTCGACGAACGTCAGGCAATGGGGTTCATCGGACTTCCCACTCCTGCCAATGCACTTTTCTGGGGTTCGCTTGTCGTTGGTTGTGGCGACTGGCTCACGACGCTACCTCATGCTGCATGGATTGTTCTTGCAGGCGTTTTCGTTAGTTGCTATTTGCTGGTTAGCGAGATCCCGATGTTTGCCCTCAAGTTCAAGTCATGGGGCTGGAAGGGTAATGAAACCAAGTACATATTCCTCATAACCTGCATTCCGCTGCTTCTGTTGTTGGGCGTCAGCGGTCTGGCGGCTATCATTGCCTGGTACGTCATACTCTCTTTGGTCGATAATTCGCATCGAAAGAAATAAATAGTAACTAATAACCCTAAAACAAGACAGTTTATGGCAATCCTTCTTTTTGTCTTTTTTCTCATCGTATTCATCCTGATGTTAGTAGGCAGTCGTATTCTGAAGAAAATTAAGGATACCAAGCGGGCTGTCGAGGAAGCTGCCGACCGCAAGGAACAGCGTTACCGTAACGAGACGGGACGCCAGCGCCAGCAGTATAGCCAGCGTCCGCAACCTCAGCAGTCGCGCGCTGAAAACACCAATGATGACGAGAGCACTCAGAGTGCCGAGAGGGTTCAGCCTTCCCAGAACGAAGAACAGAAAAACGCCCGTCACACTCAGACTGCAACGGGCGAAACTATTATCGACCACCATCACGAGACGCGCGAGAGCAAGAAGATTTTCGACGACTCCGATGGCGAGTACGTAGAGTTTGAAGAGGCCTGAAACCTAAATCTTGAAACCTTAGTTGTGCACTAAGGTTCCAATCTCCTCGCCGTCCATCACTTTCTTCAAGTTTCCTACCACGTCCATATTGAACACGTAGATAGGCAGGTTGTTGTCCTGACACATGCAGATAGCCGTCAGGTCCATCACCTTCAATCCTCGCGCGAGTACCTCTTTATATGTAATAGCGTCAAACTTGGTAGCCGTGGGGTCTTTCTCCGGGTCGGCAGTATAGACACCATCCACACGTGTTCCCTTCAGCATCACGTCGGCCTCAATCTCGATACCACGCAACGATGAGCCCGTGTCCGTCGTAAAGTAAGGTGACCCCGTTCCTGCCGAGAAGATGCACACATAGCCCTGTTCCATAGCTTCGATAGCCTTCCACTTCGTGTAGAACTCGCCGATGGGTTCCATGCGGATAGCCGTCAGCACCTTGTTCTTCACGCCAATAGCACCCAGTGCCGAGCTCAATGCCAGCGAATTGATTACCGTGGCGCACATACCCATCTGGTCGCCCTTCACACGGTCGAAACCCTTCTGTGAACCGGACAGCCCGCGGAAGATATTTCCGCCTCCGATGACGATGCCGATCTGCACACCCATCTCACTCACTTCCTTAATCTGGCGCGCATAGTCGCTCAGACGCTCAGGGTCGATACCATAACCCTGCTTACCCATTAAACTCTCACCCGAGAGTTTTAACAGAATTCTCTTAAATCTTGCCATAATCTTGTTGTCTTATATAATAAACTGTACTTCTTTAAATGCATACCGTCTTTCCTTGCCGTTGTCGTCGTGCAACACCAAGTGTCCGTCGTCCTCCACTGTCACGATTTCCGCCATAAATGCACCCTCCTTGTCGGCATATGGATGATACCCCTTGCGACGGTAGAGTTTCGAGAGATATTGTTCACGAATCTTGGAATCCAAAATTCGCTCAAACGCCTCCAGTATCTCTTTCAGCAACGCTTCGCGATCAGTTTCATGCTCGCAAATCTGCCACATCGATACCGGATTGGGGGCGTCGCTCTTAAACACGCGCTGGTTCACATTTAGGCCGACACCAATGATACTATCCATGATGATACTACCCTTCAGCGTGTTTTCTATCAGAATACCGCCAATTTTTCCATTGCGCCAGTAGATGTCGTTTGGCCACTTGATGCTCACATCACCGATGTATTGTCCTATTGCCTCGCAGATGGCCAGAGAGATTGCCATCGAGATATGAAATTGCTGCATCGCAGGCAATTCTTTGGGATGAATCAACATTGAGAACGTTAGGTTCTCTCCCCGCTCGCTCTCCCATCGGTTCGTCCCGCAACCGCGTCCTGCCGTCTGGTACTCCGCCCAAACCACCAGATTGGCAGCGGACCGTTCGTCCGCTGCCAGACGTTTCCGCAGCCAGCTGTTCGTCGAATCTGTTTCGTCAATATGTACGATTTTCCAATTCACATTGCAAAGTTACAATTTTTTTTTCGTACTTTTGCAACATGGAAGAAAAAAAAGACGATTGCGTGCCACACTTCGACCTTCAGGTTGAAGAATTTTACATGCACAAGGCCTTGGCTGAGGCACAACAGGCCTTCGAAGAGGGCGAAATTCCCATTGGTGCCGTTGTGGTCTGTCAGGACCGTATTATTGCGAGGGCACATAACCTTACCGAGACACTCAATGACGTCACGGCCCATGCTGAGATGCAGGCTATCACGATGGCTGCCAACGAGTTAGGTGGCAAATACCTCACCGACTGCACCCTCTACGTCACCGTGGAACCCTGCACCATGTGTGCTGGAGCTCTCGGATGGAGTCAGATTCCCCGCGTTGTCTATGGCTGTCGCGACCCCAAGCGTGGCTACTCCGATTTCGCCCCCCACGCTCTTCATCCCCGTTGTACCGTTACCGCCGGCGTCCTTGAAGAGGAATGCCGTCAGCTTATGCAACAGTTCTTCAAGGGAAAACGATAATGACTTAAGCAGCAAATCCAACGTCATTTTTTATGTTAACTTTTTGGCGTTTCTTTTGTTAAGTGAAAAAAAATAAGTACCTTTGCAAAAGATTTACGCTTATGGAGAATAAACAAGCCACATTGGAACTGGGTACGAAGCCCGTGGGCAAACTGCTGACGCAGTATGCACTGCCAGCTATTGTGGCTATGATGGCTTCTAGTCTGTATAACATTATCGACCGTGCTTTCATCGGACAGGTGGTAGGTCCCGAGGCCATTGCGGGCTTGGGCATCACGTTTCCGTTTATGAACCTGAGCGCGGCATTCGGTGCGGCAGTGGGTGTGGGAGCCTCCACGTGTATCAGCGTAAAACTGGGTCAGCGCGACTACAAACGTGCACAGTTGCTGTTGGGCAACACGGTGACGCTGAACCTGATAATCGGTTTCCTCTTTATGATGGTCTGTCTGGTATTTCTAGAACCCATCCTGCGTTTCTTCGGTGCCAGCGACGCTACATTGCCCTATGCCAAGGAGTTTATGACCGTCATCTTGTTGGGTAACATGGTGACGCACATGTATTTTGGCATGAATGCTGTGCTGCGTGCGGCAGGCAAGCCCAAACACGCCATGTATGCCACGCTGTTTACCGTGGCATGTAACATTGTGCTAATCGTGGCTTTTGTGTGGTGGTTCCGATGGGGAATCCGCGGCGCGGCCTTGGCTACCATCACATCGCAGACGCTGGCATTGTGCTGGCAGATGTGGCTGTTCTCGGACAAGAACGAAATACTGCACTTGCGGCGGGGTATTTATCGTCTGCGAGGCTATCTGGTACGAAATATTGTCGCCATCGGCATTTCGCCGTTCCTGATGCAGACTACGTCGTGTGTCATCGTTATCTTTATGAACAACCAGTTTGTGCGCTATGGAGGTGACATGGCCGTTGGCGCCTACTCAATAGCAAACTCGATGGTTATGGTGTTCTTTATGTTCGTTATGGGCATGATTCAGGGTATGCAACCCATCGTGGGTTACAACTACGGTGCCGAGAAGTTCGACCGTATGTTCCGCTGCCTATGGCTTACCATCGCCTGTTCCACCGCCATTCTGCTGGTGGGCTGGGGACTTTCAATGGCTTTCCCACGACAGATAGCCCGTATCTTTACCACCGACGAGACGCTACTTGAACTGTCGGCACGAGGTATCGTGATAGACATGATAGTGTTCTTTGTCGTAGGCTCTCAGGCCGTCATCACCAATTTCTTCCAATGTTTGGGAAAGGTGAAAATATCGATATTCCTATCGCTGTCCCGACAGCTGATACTCTTGTTGCCGATGGCCTACGTGTTTCCGATGTTCTGGGGGCTGGATGGCGTTTGGTATTCGATGCCAGTGTCCGACTTTGGTTCGTTTGCTATGACCATCCCGATGCTGATGTGGTATATGAAGAAGTTAAGAAGTAAGGAAGTTAGAGAAGTTAGGAGTTAAGAATGGAAACAAATAAACATATCATCATTTGTGTTGGTCGACAGTTGGGTAGTGGCGGCCACGATATTGCCCGCATGCTGGCACTGGACTTCGGAGCCAAGTATTACGACCACGAACTGCTGGATCTGGCCGCAAAAGAGAGCGGCTATTCGGAGAAATTCTTCGAAAAGCACGATGAGCGGCGCGGTATTTTCCGTTCGCTCTTCCACATGCATTCTGCTGCGGTTCCCGACGACAATCTCTATTTAAACGGTTTTTCGCAGGACAGTCTGTTTAAATTTCAAAGCGACGCTATCCTGAAGGCTGCCGACGAAGGCTCCTGCGTGTTCGTTGGACGCTGTGCCGACTATGTGTTGCGCGAACGCAAAGATGTGGTGAGCGTATTTATCTCGGCTTCGAAGCGTTTCCGCATTGACCAGATTATGGCCAAACAGCATTTGGATGTGCCTGCCGCCAATAAGTTCATCAAGCAGCATGAATCGCAGCGTGCCTCTTACTACAACTACTATACGGGTAAGAAGTGGGGCGCGGCCGAGAGTTATGACCTCTGTATCGACGCCAGTGTGCTGGGGCTGCAGGCCACTGAGAAAATTATTGCTGACTTCATTCGTAAACGTTTCGGACTATGAAAAGAATCGGCATCATTAGTGATACGCACGCTTACTGGGACGAGAAATACTTACACTATTTCGAGCCCTGCGACGAGATATGGCATGCGGGTGACATAGGCAGTGTGGAGGTGGCAGAGAAACTGGCAGCTTTCCGACCGTTGCGTGCCGTCTGTGGGAATTGTGACGGCGGTGACCTGCGGCTGATGTATCGCGAACTAAATCGTTTTAAGATAGAGGATGTCGACGTGCTTATCAAACACATCGGTGGCTATCCGGGCAACTACGACTACAGCGTTCGTGGCATGCTCTATGCCAATCCGCCTCAGTTGTTCGTGGCGGGTCATAGCCATATTTTGAAGGTACAGTTCGATAAGACGCTGAATATGCTGCACATTAACCCCGGTGCCGCTGGTTTACAAGGTTGGCACAAGGAACGTACATTGATAAGATTGACCATTGAGGGCAATAAATTCGGTGATTGTGAAGTTATAACATTAGGAAAACATTAAAAATATAGCTATATGAAACGTACGATTGTTATTACCGGTGGCGCAGGCTTTATTGGAAGCCACGTGGTGCGCCTGTTTGTGAACAAGTATCCCGACTACCACATCATTAACCTCGACAAGTTGACGTATGCTGGTAATTTGGCAAACCTGAAGGACGTAGAGAACAAACCCAACTATGAGTTTGTGAAGATGGACATCTGCGACTTCGATGCATTCTACAAGCTGATGCAGGACAAGAAGGTGGACGGCATCATCCACCTAGCTGCTGAATCGCATGTGGACCGCTCAATCAAAGACCCGTTTACGTTTGCCAAGACCAACGTGATGGGAACGCTCTCATTGCTGCAGGCCGCGAAGCTGTATTGGGAGTCGCTGCCCGAGCGTTATGAGGGAAAGCGATTCTACCACATCTCGACCGATGAGGTGTACGGTGCACTGGAACTGACGCACCCTGAGGGCATCAAGCCGCCGTTCACAACAACCGCCTCTAGTGCCGAGCACCATCTCGCTTACGGTGACAAGTTCTTCCTGGAAACCACGAAGTATAATCCCCATTCACCGTATAGTGCAGCCAAAGCTTCCAGTGACCATTTTGTCCGTGCTTATCACGACACCTATGGCATGCCAGTTATCGTAACGAATTGCTCGAACAACTATGGCCCTTATCAGTTCCCCGAAAAATTGATTCCGTTGTTTATCAATAACATCCGTCATCGCAAGCCTTTGCCCGTCTATGGCAAGGGCGAGAACGTTCGCGACTGGCTTTTCGTGGAGGATCATGCCCGTGCCATCGACCTGATTTTCCATCAGGGTATGATAGCCGAGACCTACAATATCGGTGGCTTCAACGAGTGGAAGAACATCGACATTATCAAGGTGGTTATCAAGACAGTTGACAGACTGCTGGGACGTAAAGAAGGTGAGGATATGGACCTTATCACCTTCGTTACCGATCGTGCCGGTCACGACCTGCGCTATGCTATTGACAGCTCGAAACTCCAGAAAGAGTTAGGCTGGGAGCCTTCTCTGCAGTTCGAAGAGGGAATAGAAAAAACCGTCCGTTGGTACCTCGACAACCAGGAGTGGCTCGACAACGTCACCTCTGGCGACTACCAGAAGTATTACGATAACATGTATAAAAACAGATAGGTTTCTTTTATGAAAAAGATTTTGCTTTTAGGCTCAGGCGAGTTGGGCAAGGAGTTTGTGATTGCCGCCATGCGGGCAGGACAGTATGTGATTGCCTGCGACCGTTACGATAACGCGCCGGCCATGCAGGTAGCCGACGAACGCGAGGTGTTCTCGATGCTTGATGGCGATGCACTCGAAGCTGTGGTAAAAAAACACCAGCCCGATATCATCGTGCCGGAGATTGAGGCCATCCGCACCGAGCGCTTGTTCAAGTTCGAGGAGCAGGGCATCCAGGTGGTTCCTTCAGCCCGTGCCGTCAACTACACGATGAACCGTCGTGCCATCCGCGACCTTGCTGCCAAGGAGTTGGGACTTCGCACGGCTAAGTACTTCTACGCCAAGACATTCGACGAGTTCAAGGCTGCTGCCGACGAGATCGGATTTCCCTGTGTCGTAAAGCCTCTGATGTCTTCCTCAGGTCATGGCCAGAGCTATGTCCACAACAACGGAGAGCTGGAGCAGGCATTCCGTGAGGCGATGGAAGGCTCGCGTGGTGACGTGAAGGAAGTAATCATCGAGGAGTTCATCGACTTCGATTCTGAGTTCACCCTCCTTACCGTAACCCAGCAGCACGGGTGGCCCACACTGTTCTGTCCCCCAATAGGACATGTACAGAAGAGTGGCGACTACCGCGAATCGTGGCAACCCTATAAGATTAGTGACGAAGCATTGAAGCAGGCGCAGATGATGGCCGACAAGGTGACAAAAGCACTGACGGGTGCAGGTATCTGGGGTGTTGAGTTCTTCCTGACGAAGCAAGGCGAGGTCATCTTCAGCGAACTGTCGCCGCGTCCACATGATACGGGTATGGTGACATTAGGTCATACTACCAATCTTTCAGAGTTCGAGCTCCACTTCCGTGCCGTCATGGGGCTGCCCATTGCCGGCATTCATCTGGAGCATGCCGGTGCGTCAGCTGTTATCCTTTCTCCAAAGGAAGCCTCTACGCCCGTCGACCGTTCTCTACTCGACTACAATTTCGTCGACGCTCTCAAAGAGGACCGCACCCGTATCCGCATCTTTGGCAAACCCGAAGCTCACAAGGGTCGCCGTATGGGTGTCATACTCTGCTACGGAGAGGTGGGAGATGATGTCGATGCACTCCGCGACAAAGCTAAGCGTCTGGCAAAGACCGTCCTCGGTACTGACCCATACACCAAGTTCGAACACTAATGTCCTGTGCCATGCGGTTTTTTCGCCTGGAAAAACAAAGAAAGTATGAAATCAAGACTCATTGACCTTCCGAAAATTGTCGACCCACGGGGCAATCTGACGGTTGCCGAACAGCATAAAAATATCCCGTTCGACATCGCCCGTGTTTATTGGACCTACGACGTGCCCTCTGGTGAGCGTCGTGGTGGTCATGCCCACCGTACCTGTGAGGAAATCGTGATTGCTGTCAGTGGTTCGTTTGATGTCACCGTTGACGATGGTCGTGGGGGTAAGGAAATCTATCATCTGAACCATCCTTATCAGGGTTTGTACATTGGTACGGGAATTTGGCGCACGCTGGAGGATTTCAGTAGCGGTGCCGTGTGTCTGGTACTGGCCTCGGAGTTGTTCGATGAGGACGAGTACATATACGAGTATGATGAATTCCAGGATTGGGTAAAATGCAATGATTGATATTGTCAGATATACCCCGGATAGAGCAGAAGAGTGGAATGCCTTCGTGAGGCACTCCAAGAATGCTACGTTCCTGTTTTACCGGGGATACATGGACTATCATGCCGATAGATTTGCTGATTATTCGTTGATGTTTTATGATAAAGGCAGACTATGTGCCTTGTTGCCTGCCAATCGTAAGGGTGACGTCTTGCAGTCACATGCGGGACTGACCTATGGTGGCTTGCTGATGGATGCGAAGACGACGGCTGCCGCTACCGTCACGCTGTTTGCTGAACTGAACGACTATCTGCGCAGTCAGGGCTTCCGTCGGGTGCTCTATAAGTGCATACCTTGGATTTACCACCAAATGGCTGCCGAAGAGGACCTCTATGCTATCTGTCGTACGTGTGACGCCCGTTTGCAGGAGCGCGACCTGGGTACCTGTATCATTCAGCGTACCGCCATTCGTTGGGAGCGTGTCCGACGCCGTGCTTTGAAACGTGCCCAAGAGGCTGGTCTAACGGTGGAACGCTCGACCGATTATGCTGGTTTTTGGCAGGTGCTCAATGACAATCTCCGCACGAAGTATGACTCGAAGCCCGTCCATACGCTCGACGAGATTTCGTTGCTAGCCTCGCGTTTCCCTGATAATATCGTGTTGTATCTTACAAAGCAAGGTGACGAAATCCTCGCGGGTATGGTCATCTATGTCTCTGCACAGGTCGTGCGGGCACAATACAGTTCGGCTACTCCGCTTGGCAAACAACTGGGGGCTATCGACATTCTTTATGATCGCATCATTTGTCACGATTACATCGACTGGCCCTACTTCGAGTTCGGTACGAGCGCCGAGCCCAACAGCAACGCCATCCTCGAACCGCTGGTGTTCCAGAAAGAGGGTTTCGGTGGGCGAGGCATTGTTTTTGACCGTTATGAATGGGACTTATGAAATATTTAGACCTGAAACGGATAAATGAACCTTATGTGCATGCTGCCGACGAGGTGTTGCAGAGCGGTTGGTATCTACGTGGTGAAGCTACGCAGCGTTTCGAACAGCACTATGCAGAATATATAGGTTCGAAACATTGTGTGGGTTGTGCAAATGGACTCGATGCTTTGACATTGATACTGCGTGCATACAAGGAATTGGGTGTCATGAAGGATGGTGACGAGGTTGTTGTTCCGGCAAATACTTATATTGCTTCTATCCTTGCTGTTACGGAGAATCGTCTTATACCTGTCCTTGTCGAACCCGATATCAATACGCTACAGATTGACGAAACACTCATCGAACAGGTCATCACTCCGCGTACTCGCGCTATCATGATAGTCCACCTCTATGGTCGCTGTGCCTATACCGATAGGATAGGGGAGATTTGCTCCAAATATAATCTGAAGCTTATTGAGGACAATGCCCAGGCCCATGGCTGCCGTGCCACTGCTCCCGATGGATTCCTGTCGGGAAAGACTGGCTCTCTTGGCGATGCCGCCGCTCATTCTTTCTATCCTACGAAAAATCTCGGTGCCTTCGGAGATGCCGGTGCTGTAACGACCGATGACGACGAAGTCGCTGCCCTCATCCGTGCTTTGGGTAATTATGGTTCTGCTCGCCACTACGTCTTCGACTACATCGGTCGTAACAGTCGTATCGATGAACTGCAGGCTGCCATCCTTGATGCCAAATTGCATGACCTTGACGCTGGCAACGCCCGTCGTCGCGAGATCGCCTCTCTATATATAAATAACGTGAAGAATCCTGCTATCACGATTCCGCAGTCCGGCCGCGATAGTGTATGGCACATCTTCCCTGTGTTGTGTGAGCGTCGTGACGAACTCCGACAGTATCTGAAAGGTCATGATGTAGAGGCAGAAATCCATTATCCCATTCCGCCTCACAAACAGCTCTGCTATCCTGCGTGGAATAATCTCTCGTTCCCTATTACCGAGCGCATCCACCGTGAGGAGCTCTCCATTCCCTGTAATTCAGCTATGTCAAACGAAGAGGCCAACCATGTGACCGACCTCCTCAATAGTTTCCGTTAGCATCTTTGTAGACCGAGATATGCTCCGGTTCTTTATTCATCCAGCAACAGTACTGTAGCGCTACGGGCGGCTTGGGCACCCATGACCAACACCTGTGCGATGTCAGCGGTCTTCGACGGACCGCTAATAAAGGTGCCGTAGCCGTAGTCATTCATTTCTATCTGCTTATACGCCTCGTGCATATTGTTGACAATCTGTTTTTTGTCAAGCAGGATAATCAGGTTCTCGCTGATAAACATGACAGCCTTTTCCTTCATCTGCTGGGGAATCCAGACACAGGCGTTCTCTGCCACACCAAACTCGCCACGAATGATGCCGACATCGGTGCCGTTCAGGTCGCGGGCGCGACCAACGTCGTCGGGATTACGCGTTGCAATGGTAATCTCGGGAAGGTTCGAAGCAATCTCCTTGGCATCGGGATAGAGCTCGCGAATAAGTTCATTGATATCGCGACCTTTCTCCACCTCGATGGCGTTGCCGCCTACGCTCTTCGTCATGTTCATAAACTGCAACAGTGAGTCGGGGTATTTGACGGCCGCAATGTCGCTGAGGTCGGGCATATCGAACTTCTCGCGCACGTTTGCCCTATATTTCTTTAATATATCTTCCTTGCTACTCATAACGTTCAATGTTCAATGTTCAACGTTCAATCTCTTTTATCATTTCGTGGAACGGTTTCTTGGGAAACTCCATCATCTTGTGACCTTCAGCCCATGGGTTAAGGCCGCAGTTGAGAAGTGGTGAGGGGATGTAGTTGGCCCAATGGGCAAGACCCGTACCTAAGTTATAGAGGCCGGGTGAACCATACACCATCGACATACCCTTACACATCATTTTCTTTTGCGGATTGGCGGAGCCTAAGTCATCGAGTTGCTGGCGCCATTGGTATATCTGGTCACCGAGATTCAACTTGACTGGGCAGACTGTCTGGCACGAGAGGCATAGCGTGCAGGCACTGACGTTCCCGCTATGTTTCTGCGGGTCGCGCAACATACCGAGGTTGATACCAATAGGGCCAGGAATGAAATACGAGTACGAATAGCCACCGCTCCTGCGATACACGGGACAGGTATTCATGCACGATCCGCAACGGATGCATTTCAGCGACTCCCAATGCTCTGGATTGGCAATCCACTCACTTCGACCGTTGTCCACGAGCACGATGTGCATATGATGGGCCGTCGGACGGGCCTTGCGGAAATGGCTTGTATACGTTGTTGTTGGCTGACCGGTTCCCGCACGACAGAGCATACGCTGGAATACGGCGAGGCACTCGTAGTTGGGGATAATTTTTTCCAACCCGATAGCAGCGATGTGCAACTTCGGACAACTCGTGCTCATGTCGGCATTGCCCTCGTTGGTACACACCACGATGTCACCGGTCTCGGCAATACCGAAGTTGGCGCCCGTCATACCTGCATCGGCAGTTAGGAATTCGTTGCGCAACGATAGTCGGGCACGGTACGTCAGGTACGTGGGGTCGTGGTTGCCCTTCTCATTGCTGATGCCCTTTTCTTCAAACAACTCACCCACGTCGTCGTGATTCAAGTGGATGGCCGGCATGACGATGTGTGACGGTGCCTGCCCTTTTAACTGGATAATGCGTTCGCCCAAGTCTGTTTCTACCACCTCAATGCCGTGCGCTTCGAGGTACGGATTCATGCCGCACTCTTCGGTCAGCATCGATTTCGACTTTACCATCTTCTTGACGTTATGGTTCTTCAAGATGCCATAGACAATCTCGTTGAACTCTTGTGCGTCCTTTGCCCAGTGTATCTCCACGCCGTTCTTCTCAGCTGCGGTAGCAAACTGGTCGAGATACTCGTCCAGATGCGTGATGGTGTGACGTTTGATTTGTGACGCCTTTTCGCGCAACTGTTCCCATTCATCAAGGCCGTAGGCCATGTTGTCGCGCTTCGAGCGGACAGCCCAGAATGTAGCGTCGTGCCAGTGCGCATATTGTTGGTTCTTCAGGAACTCCTTGGCGGCTTTGCTATGTTGTGTTGACATATTTTTCTTTATTACGTTATACCGTTATTTCGATTATAGGCCTGCAGCGAGAATCTCGACGACGTGCTTGAACTGGATGTTGAGGCCCTGCTTCTTAGCGACGCCCGCCATGTGCATCAGACACGAACAGTCTGGACCTGTAACGTACTCTGCACCAGTCTGGATGTGACGTTCTACCTTGTCCTTACCCATCTGTGCCGACACGGCCGTTTCCTCGACAGAGAACATGCCACCGAAACCACAGCACTCGTCAGGACGTTCAGGCTCGACGATATCGATGCCGTCAACTAACTGAAGCAGATCCTTAATCTTGTTGAACTTCGCTACATGTTGCTCAGAAGGGGAGGAGAGACCTAACTCTCGTACCCCATGACACGAGTTGTGCAACGAGACCTTATGTGGGAATGTACCCAAGCGACGGTCTACCTTTACCACGTCGTGCAGAAACTCCACCACATCCATGCAGCGCTTGGCCGTTTCGCACTCATGGTTCAAGAGTCGCGGATAATTCAGACGGATAAATGCTGTGCATGACACACTGGGTGCTACCACGTAGTCGAAGCCCTTAAACATGTCTTCGAATTTCTCAGCCAGTGGGATGGCCTGTTTCTCGAATCCTGCGTTCGCCATCGGTTGTCCGCAGCAGGTCTGCTTTTCTGGGTATGTCACGTCGAGTCCGAGGTGCTTTAGCAACTTCCACGTCGCCATGGCCACCTCAGGGTACACGGCGTCGACGTAGCAGGGAATGAATAATCCAACTTTCATATTGTTTCTTTCTTTCTTTCTTTTTTTCGTTATTACGTTATAACGCTATGTCGAAATAACGACTAAATCACGTGCAGTCCGAGGAATACCATCAATCCGTTCATCAATATCCAGAAGATGGCGAATGGCATCGTCTTGCGCATGATGTCGCCGTCCTGCCCCTCCATGTCACAGGCGGCGGTAGCGATGGCTATCGATTGCGGCGACAGCAATTTGCCACCCTCCGAACCGGCGCAGTTGGCAGCGGCCAACCAGTTGGTCTCACTACCCGTGACACCGAAAAACGTGCCTTGGTTCACCAGTCCGAGGTCGCTGGCAGCTGTGGCCTGCAATTTGCCAAAGAGGATGTTCGCATTTGTGGCTGAACCTGTGACGAAGGTGCCTATCGAACCAATGAGCGGAGCGAAGAACGGGAAGGCGGCGCCGGTAAGCAGTACAAGGCCCTTGGCAATGTCGTTGGTCATACCCGTGTTGTTCATCAGCATCGCCATAGCTACCAGGCAGCAGATGGTGACCACGGTCTTCTGTAAATTCAGCGTGGTCTTCGCCAACAGCTTCATGAGTTTACCAAACGACATACCCTGAATCAAACCGCCAATGACGGCACCGAGGAAGATCATCAAACCAGCGTTCGACAGCCATCCGAACTTAAAGGTGTTGCCGATAACGGGTATGTCGAACTTCGTGACGAGCGTGGAATTGAGGAATTCGTTCACGGACGGCACAATCTTGCTTGATATCAGAATGAAGAAGATGATGAGACCATACACGCTCCACGCCTTCAGCGTCTTGGCGGCACCGAACTTTTTCTTCTCTACATGCACCGTGTCTTTTTCGGCCTCGTGGCGCAGGAACAGCTTGTTGTATAACAGCATGGCAGCGATAGCGGCTACTGAACCAAGGATAGCAGGGGTCTCAGGACCAATAAAATGAGCGCAGCAGAACTGTACGACGATAGAACAGGTGCCTACGAACAACGCGATGGTAAGATTCTTGATAATCTTCGTCTTATCAGTCATCATCAAAATGAGGAACGGCGTGATGAAGAACATCAGCGAGAGCTGTAATATAATAAAGGTGGCGACCTCGCACAATTCCTCAGGTGTCGCCGTACCACTGGCAGCAACCTGATTAGCCAATGTCGTAGCAGGCAGACCCACGGCACCAAAACCTACGGCCACGGTGTTCGCGACGAGACAGATAACAGCGGAGAACATGGGCTTAAATCCTAGTCCGATGAGAATTGCTGCCGGGATGGCCACTGCTGTACCGAAGCCGGCCATGCCTTCAAGTACGCCGCCAAGTCCCCACGTCAACAGTAACACTAACAATCCTTTGTCGCTCGTCATTTGGATAAATTGCGTCTTGATGGTTTCAATCTCCTTCGTCTCACAAAGAATGTTGTAGCTGAAGATGGCACAAATGATAATCAGGATGATTGGGAAACATGCTTTGAGGAACCCTTCGACCACCGACCACAGCGTGATGCCGTAAATAGAGGTCTCGGCAAACTTTTCGGGAACAATGCCCATATTCGGTACGGCGAACAGAGCCAGCAGAATGGTGACTACCAGCGTGACGATGGCACTGCGGTAACCAGAAACTTTGAAGCCCATCATCAGTACGATGAGCAACACGATTGGGATGACGGAAATTAATGCTGTCATAGAATTTCTAGTTATTTTGCGATTAGTTATTATAGAAGTTTCCGCAAATATACGAAATATTTCCCGAATACGTAGAAAGATTTTAGTTAAAAATCAAAAATGTTGGACAATTTGCGGCACGCAATTCTTGATTTCTATCGGGATGGCCTCCGTCGTGACCGTTTCCGGAGTGATTTTTAGTTGTACAATGCACGCCTTGGAGTTTTCAGGTTTCGATTGGTCGAAGATGAAGTTACCAATACTGTAAAATATGCTATGGCCATCGATTTCCTCGACGTCCTGCAACGTGTGGGTATGGTGGCAGACCAGCATGTCGGCGCCGGCACGGATAATTTGACGTGCGTCCCACCGTTGGCTGTTGACGGGATGCATCGTATGCTCACCGCCCCAGTGCAACGACACGATGATGACGGCGGTGGAATCAGCTTTGCGTAAACGGTGGATGCGATTCAAAAGTGAGTCCATTGGTTCTTGGCTGACGCATGGCTTGTCGGGTAAATACGCATAGTTTTCGAGTGCCAAACGTAACGATGGTATCAACCAGACATTCCTTGGTGTTTTGCTTAACAGTATAGGTTCTGCGGCTTCGGTCATGTTGGCACCGGCTCCGATGGGTGTCATGCCAGCACCGATGATGTTTTGTTTTGTATCCAGCAGTCCTTCGCGGCCTTGGTCGATACTGTGGTTATTGGCTAAATTCAGATGTGTGATGCCATGTCTTTTCAACGCCTCTAACCATTCGGGTTCACCACGGAAGATGTATAGTTTCTGCACCGGTGACTGAATCTTCGTCGCGGGACATTCGAGATTACCGACGACGACCTGTGCGGAACGGAAAATGGAATCGACCCCTGATGAGAACAGGTGGTCGACTCCATGTTGGTTTATCACACGGCGCACCCCGCGATCAAGCAGGATGTCGCCGGTGAATACAATGTTGAGCGTGTCGGCATGGCATACCGACACCACAATGCTAACAGCCAGAAGAATAAAATACTTCCTCATTCGGTTCCGGCATCTTTTTCAGCGGCACGACGATGTCCTTCATCCATTCGGGAACGCCCTTGCGCGGATTCGTCTCCAACTGCTTCTGCCACTCTTCATCTGTGAGGCGTGGCTCATCAATGGGCTGGATGAATTCACGATAGCTCAGCACGGCACCGCGTGTCAAATAGAGATAGCCGCCCATCTCCACCACGACATAGATTTCGTCGGCATCGCCCACAGCCTCGAAGAGGATGCTCTTCGCGTCGTTGTTGTCGGCATTGGCGGTGTAAACGTCAGCCACCACGGCGACCTTCTTGTCCGCACCTTGAACGTCGGACCAACCATACAACTCTTGGTTAGGCATACGCAACAGGTCGAGGGATATATTCTCGAACGCGGCACCAATATAACCTATCTGGTCGTACTCCTCGTCGCTGAGACTCTTCCCTTCAAGTTCCTTCTCACTGACGCGCAACAGGAATGTCACCTCCTCGTTGATGCGTTCTGTGGCATCCTTGATCTTCTCGGTCATCATGTCTTCGTCGTTCAGCAACTTCGCTGTGTTCTTCAGCAGTTCGATGGCTTTCTTCCAGAACTTTACATTCGGCTCGACATAGCCCTTTACCAGAGGCTCGGGGGGACCGCCACCACCACACTCGGCACCCATCGGTTGCTTGGCATATAGGATGGCGTCATGTTTCAGTTCAGCCCACGATGCGAGGGCGGCATTCAAGTCCTTCTTGCTCCAAGCCGGATTCACCATGAAGTACGGCGCATCATCGCCCTTGTTGTCGTTTAGTACTTTCAGCGTCTGCATCCACTGGGTGATGATGGTCTCCGTCCAGTCAATTTCACCCATGCGTTTCCTCATTTTCTCCAGTGTCGGCAACAGTGGTTTCCATGCGGTCTGCTCGTCCTTTAGGATTTGTTCTGCAACTGCAACACCCATGGCAGCCATGAAGTCCACTCCCTTTGGTGTCGCACGCTGGGGTGGGATGTTCTCATAGTCTACCATCTCCTGTAAAACTTCTGCATCGGGTTGGTAACGCTGCGGCATGACGTTGATCTTGTTGTGGCTTGTCTTTTCGAACTTCGGACGGATGCGCGTCTGCTTGTTGCCAATCTCGTTCAGCTTTGCCGTAATCTTCGCGATGGCGTCATCGTTATGCATGAGATCCTCCATCTGCAAACCTGTCTTCTCGACTTCAGCCATTACCTGCGGCAGACTTAAATTGTCCGATTCGCCCATCAGGAACGTGATAAACTGGTTCAAACGGTCGTAATTTTTCTTTGCAGAACTATTCAACTTCAGAGCACAGGCCTGTTGAATGGCAGCGAGCACCTCGTCGTTGTGGTTCGTACCGAATGGTACGCTCTGCAACCACATCATACCGCGGAAATACCGCTGGAGCTTTTCACTTCGTGTATAGTGCCCGCGCGGACGGAAGAGACTATAACTGAAAAGGATATCCTTGTAGTCTTGCATGAAATTGCTGGGAGCGTCGACGGCGTTCATGACCTTCTCAACTTCCTCTACGTCGATGTCGCCCTTCTCCCGTGCAAAGATGTAATCGCCCGTGAACAACTTGTAGGCAATGTTATAGAACGCTGCATTATGATGCGCCACAGCGTTGATCCTCTCGTCGAAACCCGACCAGCGCTCCATATTGTACAGCATCTCGTGCATGTCGCGACAGAACCGTATCATCATTGGCAGCAACTTATTCTCTTCCACCTCGCGCAGCATGCAGTCAATATACAAATGGTACAGCTGCAAATACAGATCAGTGGTCACGAAACTCGGGAAGTCGCTGTAGTCGTTCTGCTCGTACACATGGAACAACTGCGAGTGGTTTGATGGCACGATGGCGAAACCTTCTTCAGCGAGTTTCTGACACAATGTGGTATCGAAATCCTTCAACTGCGTCGGATTCAGCAGATTCGTCATGTTTACGCGCAAACCTTCTTCCACCGCGAAGTTCTGCTTCTTCAATTCGTCCTCGCGTTCTTTCAGGCGATTCATGAACGCCGTCTCCTGCTCGTTATACGTCACCAGCTTCTGTTCGTCGATGGCTCGCATGTAGGCATCGCGCCAACTCTCATTGTCCTTACTCTCGAAAGGTTGCATCCTTGCGTCGAGATCGTACATCAGCGAGTCGTACCACGTGGTATTCTCAAAAATACCGCGCAGATAGGAGTCCTTGAAAGGATAGCCCTTCTGTGCTGCGGGAGCATTGCGTAGGATACGCAGGTCGCTTAGGTTTAATCCGGAAACATCCATGCCGTAGTCGATACTGTCCCCCAGTTTCTCCACGTCGATGGTCGATACCGGCATTTGTACTACACTTTGTTTCTGGCTGCAGGCTGCGATTAAGCCCGCCACGCATGCCAACAAAAAAACTTTTCTTTTCATCGGTTCAAGGTTTTTATTGCTGTTTCTTTATCTACACCTTTTATAATATAATGGTCAAAAACCATTCCAAAACCACCCCACACGTAGTCGGACACAACATATTGTCCGTCGGTGGTACGTTCCTGTGCTCGTATTTTGCCGTCGACATAACGGAAATCCTCAAGTTCGCCACCGAGTTTCGAACCTAACCACAGCGGACGCGCCTTGCCGTTCACATCCTTGAAGATAAAGATGCGGCGCGCCTTTTCGGGATAAAACCGCGTGCCTTTCACCACACCGACAATGGCATCGGTTCGTCCGTCACCATCCACGTCGCCCGTCTGATACTGGTAGATGGGGTAGGGCAGTCGCCAACTGTTCAACCAGTACAGACTGTCGTGCTCCTTACGCAGTTCGAAGGTCTGTGCTACACAAATCATCATGCAGAACAACACGAAAAAGATGGTCAATAAGCGTAAGTTCATAGCGCTGGTAGGTTTCTTTGCCTGCAAATATACGAAAAAATCCTAAAATAGAATGCTTGATACGAATTTTTTTCGTATATTTGCTCACAAAATTGAAATCTAACTAAAAAACTAAGCGCCCTATGCTGAACGAATTCCTATCTGAATTGCGGCAAGTGTTGCCCTCAGACCGTATCTACACCGACGAACTCCGTACTCTTGGCTGGGGTACCGACGCCAGTTTCTACCGGCAGATTCCAAAGGTTGTCATCCGAAGTGACGGCGAGGAGGAAGTGTCACACATCCTCGCACTATGCCACAAACATCATCTTCCGGTGACGTTCCGTGCTGCGGGTACATCCCTCTCGGGACAGTCATGCACCGACAGCGTACTCCTCGTTGCGGGTAAACACTGGGAGAAGTACACCCTTTCGGACGATGACGTCATCACATTGCAACCGGGTGTCGTCGGGGCTCGCGTTAACGAGATTTTAAAGCCCTATGGTCGTGTGTTCCCGCCCGACCCGGCGTCGATAGGCTCGGCGATGGTAGGTGGCATTGTCGTCAACAACGCCTCGGGCATGAACTGCGGTGTCCATGCCAATAGCGACCGCATGCTCATCTCAGCACGCATCATCCTAGCTGATGGTACCGTGCTCGATACCGACGAGGTAGGCAGTCGCGAGGAATTTGAACGTACCCATCCCGAGTTCCTTGCCCGTATCAAGGCCTTGCGCGACCGTGTGCGTGCCGACAAGGATCTTGCCGAACGCATCAAGAAAAAATACAGTATCAAGAACGTTACCGGACTGAATCTCCGCCCACTCATTGCTTATGACGACCCGTTCGACATCATCGCCCACAGCATTGTCGGTTCGGAAGGTACACTGGCGTTCCTTTCTGAGGTGACCATGAAGACCCTGAAGGACTATCCTTTCAAGGCCTCGGCAATGGTTTACTTCATGACGATGAAGGAAAGCTGTGAAGCCGTGGTCGCAATGAAGAAACTGAAGGCGGGCGACGAGGATCTCGCCATGAGTGCCGAGAACCTGATGGTAAAATCAGCCGAGATGCTCGACTACAAGTCCCTCTCGTCCGTCGACGACCCTGTATTCCTCCAATACAAAGCCGACGTCGATGCAGGTAAGATAGAGGGCGTCGAGCCTGGCGACTACCACAACCTGACGGCCATCCTCACTGAAACCAAGGCCATCACCCACGAGCAACTGCTCCAAAAGATTGCGAAGATTAAGGAGTGTCTGGGACAGTTCAAGCTCTATATACCTGCCGATTGCGCGCCACACTCAGACCTTCAGGTCGGAGAATTCACCGAAGACCCTGCAGTTTATGGCAAGTATTGGGCCATCCGCTCTGGCATCTTCCCCAGCGTGGGCGGCACCCGTCCCGTCGGTACGTCATGCCTCATCGAGGATGTCGCCTTCCCCATTGAGTCCCTCCCCGAGGCAACGGTCAAATTGCAAAAACTTATTGCCGATCACGGCTATGACGATGCCTGCATCTATGGTCACGCCTTCGAGGGTAACTACCACTTCATCCTCAATCAGAGCTTTGCCGACGAACACGAGGTAGCCCGCTATGCTGAAATGATGCGTGATGTGGCCAAGCTTGTCGTCGAGGAATACGACGGCTCGCTGAAGGCCGAACACGGCACGGGCCGTAACATGGCACCGTTCGTGAAGTACGAATGGGGCGACAAGGCTTACGAGGTGATGAAGGAACTGAAGGACATCTTCGACCCAGACGGCCTGCTGAACCGTGGTGTCATCTTTAACGATGACCCTGACTGTTTCATCAAGTGTCTCAAACCTCTGCCCGTTCTCGACTACGACTTCGATGCGGTTCCCGACGGCGGTCACTATCTCATGGACCCGTCGCTCTCCACTGCCGAGGAAACCATCGAACAGGTGAAACGCGCCAACAAATGTATCGAGTGCGGCTTCTGCGAGGTCAACTGCATGTCGTGCGGTCTCACGCTCTCCAGTCGCATGCGCATCGCCGTCCAGCGCGAAATCCGCCACCTTACCGCGCAGTTACGAGTGGGCGGCGATTCGGTCGCCGCCATCCAGGACCGCCTAACCACGCTGAAAAAGCAGTATAAATACTACGGTGACCAGACCTGTGCTACCGACGGCTTGTGTTCGACGTCCTGCCCGATGAAGATCAACACCGGCGAACTGACGCACCTGATTCGTCAGATGGATATGAACGAGAGTCCTATAGGATATAAGATTGGTGAGTTTGCAGCTAATCACATGGCTGGCATCAAGAGCGGTCTGCGTGTTGTCCTCGACGTTGCCCACACCGCTCACCTCACCCTCGGTCCCTCCCTCATGTCCAGCGTCTGCCGTGGTATGAACAAGATGGGTCTGCCTCTTTGGACCACCGCCATGCCGAAGAAAAAACGTCAGCCGAAGCCATCGGATTTGACTCAATTCATCATTGAAAAGTCCATACCTCATCCCTCTGACGTCAGCCATCAGACATCTGACCTCAAGGTCGTATATTTCCCCTCTTGCATCAACCAAACCATGGGCCAGTCGAAGAGTGGCGGCAAGATTCACGACCTTGTCGATGAGGTCATTCAACTCATGGCGAAAGCCGGCTACGAGGTGATTTTCCCCGAGGGTATGGAGCGCATGTGCTGCGGGCAAATCTGGGAATCGAAAGGTATGCTCGACATTGCCGACCGCAAGAGTGCCGAACTCGAAACAGCCCTTTGGAAAGCCAGCGAAGAGGGTAAATACCCCGTTCTCTGCGCACAGAGTCCATGCTTACATAGAATGAAGAAGGTTATGGGTGAGCGAGAGCAGAGTGATGCTTGCATCGACTCTGCCGAGCGTGAAGAAGCTCGCCCGAAGGGCAAGGTCATGCATAAGATGAAGCTCTACGAGCCTGCCGAGTTTATCATGAAATATCTCGTCGACCGCCTCGACTTCCATCCTATCGACCGTCATATCGCCCTGCATTTGACGTGTTCGACACGACAGATGGGCGTCGACAAGGACATGATAGCACTTGCAAAGCTATGCTCTAACAACGTCTTCCTCCCCGAGGGCGTCGGTTGTTGTGGATTTGCAGGCGACCGCGGCTTCACGTTCCCCGAACTGAACAAGTACGGTCTCCGCAAACTCCGTCCGCAAATCGAGGCCAACCACATCGAGGTGGGCTATAGCAATAGCCGCACCTGCGAAATTGGTCTGGAAACGAACTCCGGCATTCCGTATATGAGTATCGTCTATCTCGTCAACGAGTGTACAACAGCAAAGAAGGTCTGATTTTATCAGACCTTCTCCGCGGGCGGCGATTCGGTCGCCGCTCTATTTTTATCGTCTTTTCACTATGCAATGTTCACTGTTCAACGTTCAATGTTCAACGTCGATTAGTATTCCATCACAGCAGGCAACTCCTTAGCCTGGTCAATCATCTTCTGTACTTCTACAACGGCAGGAACGCGGTTGGTCAGATTCTTCACGGCGTTCACCTCTTCCAGCTTCTTCTGCAGGTTCTCGGCTACGCGATGCTTCAGTTCCTTGACGGTGTCCACGCCGCTGGCCTCCAACAGTTCTGCAAACTGAGGTCCAACACCATTGATGCGATACAGGTCGCAGTGGTTTGCCCACTTCAGAATCAGCTTGCCGCTGATGCCGGTCTGCTCCTCCAGTGCCTTACGGCCTGCGGGCTTTGCACATTTCTCCAACAGTTCTGCATCGGTCTTAATACCAACTGCAATCAGTTTCTCGGCGTAAACTTCACCTACACCCTCAATGTCAATTACTTTGTAAGTCATATTATAAAAAGTTTTAGTTATTTTATGTTGCAGTAGGTGCACTTTGCACACTGCGACTGCAAATATACGAAAAAAGTCTGACTGCACCATATTTTTTTGTTTTTTTAATACAAAAGTGCATGCAATAGGTGGAAAATATTCGTACCTTTGCAGCGTTAAACATAAAAAAGAAAGGAATTTAGAGATGAATTATAACGAAATTGATTTGCGTGGACTCACTGCTGATGAGCAGCTGACCATGTCGCAGGCGTTCCCTGTCTTGATGCGTAAAGTGTATGTGTGGATGACTCTCGCACTCGCCATTACCGGCTTCACGGCCTATGCCGTTGCCAACAGCCCTGGCATCCTCCAGGCCATCTACACCAACCAGATCCTCTTCTGGGGTCTCATTATCGGCGAGTTTGCACTCGTTTTCGGTGTCAGCGCCGCCATTAATAAGCTGTCGCTGACCACTGCCACGCTGATGTTTATCCTCTATTCGGTCATCAATGGTGCCCTGTTGTCGTACATCTTCCTGGCCTATACGGCGTCGTCCGTTGCTACGGTGTTCTTCATCACTGCAGGTACGTTTGCGGCAATGGCTATCGTGGGCTACACCACCAAGACCGACCTCTCGTCGATGGGTAAAATTCTCTTCATGGCCCTCATCGGACTCATCATTGCCACCATCGTCAACCTCTTTATCAAGAGTAGTGGCTTTACCCTTATTTTGAGCTATGTCGGAGTACTCATCTTCGTTGGACTTACTGCGTGGGATTCCCAGAAGATCAAGCAGATGCTCCTCCAGGCTCCCGATGCAGGCGAGGGCGCTCAGAAGCTTGCTCTCCTCGGAGCCCTCACCCTTTACCTCGACTTCATCAACCTCTTCATCTATCTCCTCCGCATCTTCGGCCGTAGGGAGTAACGAGGCATTATCTGGCCTTTTTATCATGCGATTATACAAAAAAGCGTTACGCAAATTTGTATAATTGAAGAATTCTTATTATCTTTACACCCAGAATACAACATTAATGGTAATAAGACATTGTCACAAATAATAACGGGAAATATTATATCTATGATTATTTCCTTTATTACTGGCTGACGAAAAAATAAAGGGTAAGAAACGAGTGATGCACCATGAAACATCTGCTGACCGTCATAGCCGTTCTCCTGGCGTTCGCCTGCTGTACCACAGAGGCGGACCGCAACCGTATGCGCGCTGAGCTGGACAGCATCAACCAGCGCAACCGTAACGACCAGCCCTTCACCGCTGCCGACGTGCAGCCCTACGTCAATTTCTTCGACGACAACGGCACACCCAACGACCGCCTGCTGGCCCACTACCTTCTGGGCCGTGCCTACCTCGACCACGGCGAAGCCCCCATGGCCCTCCAGTGCTATCAGGACGCCCTCGACTGCGCTGACACCCTCAGTACCGATTGCGACTATGCCCAACTGGCTAGAGTGTATGCCCAGATGGCACAGATATTCTACGAACAGGGACTTTATAGAGAGCAATTGACTTTCCAACAACTTGCTTTGAAACATGCTTGGGAAGGTAAGGATACTCTAGCAGCACTGATGAGCTATGAACAGGAAAGTCAGGCATATCGTAACCTAAACATGCCAGACTCATTATTATATATTTGTGAGCATGTTTCCCAATTCTATCGCAAATATGGTTATACTGACTACTCAGCCAAATCATTGTTTTACACTTTTAGTACACTTATAAATCGCAAGGAATTTGACAAGGTCAGAAAATACATGCGAATATATGAGTCTGAATCTGAATACTTCGATTCCCTCGGAAATATACAGAGAGGGCGAGAAATATATTATAAAATAAAAGGGCTATACTATTTACATACAAACGAGTTGGATTCTGCGGAATACTATTTCCGAAAAGAATTACGTGACGGAAAGGATTTTGGCAATCAAAATTCTTCTGCAAACGGATTAGCTCTTCTTTATCATAAAATACACAAGCCAGACTCTGCAGCTAAATATGCTATTTATGCCTATACTATGCTGGATTCCGTCTATGCCCAAAGATCAACAAAAGAAGTCGAACGAATGCAAGCTCTATATGATTATACACGTCATCAAGAAATTGCAAGACGAGAAAAAGAAAGAGCTTCAACTGAAAAGTCGAAACGCCAACTCAGCATAGCGATACTTTTTGGGGTTACGCTTTTAGCAATTCTTATTATCCGCAAATTGTATATAGATAGAAAAAAAAGGCAAGTACAATATATCCAAAATCTTGAGCAGTTGGAACAGACACAGTCAGAACTCCTACTGCTCAGGTCCCATGCTGAAGAATATAACGAGCTGATTGCCATAAAAGAATCATTATATGAAGAACAAAATATTATACTTCAAGAGCAAAGGAAGAAGAAGTTATTAGACCATGCTGAAATTGACAAACGTATTTTAGAGTCAGATATTTGCAATAGAATATTAAAAAACACATATAAAAAACTTACCGTTGAGGAATTGCGTGAATGTCGGAAGTTTGTTCTTGAGAATCTGCCTGAGTTCAATAATCTATTATTATCTAAACAATACAAAATTAACAATAACGACTTCAATGTCTGTGTGCTATTCCGTCTGGGAATTAAATCTAAGGAAGTTAGTAATCTATTAGGGCTAAGTCAAGGAAGAATATCCCAAATTTGCACCAAACTCCTTCTTGGCATTTTCAAAAAAGATAAAGGCGGTGCTACAGAATTAATAGAGAAACTCAACGAACTTTACTAAAAACAGCCCAATTAAACTTTTACTTAATAAATTTATATCCTTCTCAGTATGAAATACTTACAGCGAAAACTAAATTTTCGCTAAAGTCTTATTACCTTTTTCCTATGGCCAGATAAAAAACTCTTCCTATCTTTGCCGCGTAAAAACATTAAAACAGCAAAATTATGAAGAAGTTATTATTTTTAAGTTTGTTCATTCTATTTATGAACGTTAACGCAATGGCGTGGGATCCCATCTCCTTCACTGTCAATTATGATGACGAGCAGCCTGGTGGCAATGGTAATCCTAAAACACCTATCACAGTTCCAAAGGTCTATATTGACGACTACACGCTGCTGTTTGAGGCCAATCATCCTGAGTATGTTCTTTATATTAAGGATGAGGATGACAATGTAGTCTATACAACAACGGTCTATTCTACTCAGACGCAGGTTGTCCTGCCTTCTACTCTCTCAGGTGATTATCAGATTGAGCTCGTCATGGGCTATTGGCTTTTTACTGGTTATATCACATTGTAAGAACTATTTCTATATTAATTAACTGTAGAGAATTATGAAAAGGATTATTCTATTGGCGATTTTATTTCACTTTTGCATCGTGCTTTTTTCACAACAGAAGCAACGCAATTATGAATTAAAATTCAACTTGTCAGAATTCAGTTTTAATATTGATAAAGGTCTTTTATCAATAAGTACAACAAAAAATTTATCTTTCTACTTGGAAGATAGGGAAGTACCAGCAATTCCATATTTCCCTTATCGTATTCTACGACCGGCAAACATGTCAGCCAGCAATTATCAGATTCACTATGAAAAGAAATTAATATATGAGAATATAGACATTGTGGGTAACCCGGCAATATATCCTACAAATGTGATACCTACAAATGATAATTCCTTTTTAAAAGCCACGAAGTCCTCAGAAGATCCCATCATTTGGGGTGCCGATAATATTCTTTACGGATATTTCTATGGTTTCTTCAAAGTATCCCCCTTTATATATGACAACAAAACGCGAAGCTTATATTTTATACCTCAAATTACCATCACATTTAATGACTCTCAGGATGGAGTATATGGGGACACACGAGCAAACACATATGATCAAGAAAAATCAGAGGAAATCAAAGCATTGATTTTAAATTCTAATGAATTGGCGACATTTTATCCATCAAAAAATACCAGTTCACAAAAAGCATCAAAATCGGCATCGGATAAGACGGTTTATAATGGGACGTTAGACTATCTTATTATCACCACAGAAGCTTTAAAACCTGTTTTCCAAAATTTGATGGAATGGAAAATCAAAAAAGGTGTGAGAACCTCAATCGTAACGGTAGAAGCTATCAATAATTCTTATTTTAACCAAAATCGTACCCTACAAGAAAAAATAAAAGATTTTATTTATTATTCATATTTTGTATATGGTCTCAGGTGGGTTTTGCTAGGAGGTGATGGTACAGTAGTTCCCATTCAGTACTGTGAAGCAAAAGTGAATATGGATGGCACAGTTGAGACAGTGTCCACTCCATGTGATTTGTATTATGGCTGTTTATCCGCTCAAAACTTTTATTGGGACGCTGATGGAGACGGGATAATAGGAGAATATACGGACAATGTAAATTTGGAACAACATGTATATGTAACCCGAGCACCTGTATCAAATGAGACAGAGGCTAATTATTTTGTACAGAAAGTTATAAAATATGAGAAGCACCCAACAACTTCAATGTTTTATCAAAAAATGCTATTTGTAGGCGCTCAAGTTGGAAGCCATTTTGCTTCTTTAAGTGATGCGCATATTAAAAGTGAAATAATCTATGATCAATATATCAATGATTATTGGTCATATGGACATAGTTTTCTATATGACACAGGTAGTAACATTTCAGGTTATAGCAGTATTACACCCAACAACTTCAAAGAATTAATTAATTCCGGTTACCACTATATCCATAACCACTCGCATGGTGTAACAAATTCATGGAGTTTTAATACAGATAACTCTTACTCTATTTCAGATGCAAGTTCGCAAACAAATAGTGAACCTTCAATATTTGTAACATCTAGTTGTTTAACTAATGCTTTTGATTCCCCCTGTTTGAGCAAGGCGTTAATGAACTCCACTCATGGAGCAATAGCCTATTTCGGCAGTTCAAGAGATGGATTCTATACAACGAGCCCCTTTTCAATTGGAAGGTCGCTTCTGTATAACTCTTTCTTTTTTAATATACTATTTACAGGGCATCCTTATTATGGCCAGTATAGATTTGGTGCTGTTGCCGCAGAGGTAAAAAGACAATTTGCAGATAATGCGAATACGAGCGAAACAGATGGATATCGGTATTTGGAATTTGCCATTAACCCATTAGGCGATCCTGAATTGCCACTATATACCAGTACCCCAAGTGTGTTTTCTGGTATTTCAATTACGACAAATAACGCTAATGAAGTAGTAGTTTCAACAGGAAGTATAGGCGGATGCACAATTGCTTTAGTAAGTACTGACAATGGAGTCAGCTATTTTGATGTTGTAAATAATGTATCCTCTTATACATTCACGGATGTTTATGCACCATGCAGAGTGACTGTAACAAAGCACAACTATATGGCTTATGAGAGCGAAGTCATAAAACCAAAATTTGCAATTATGGGTAATGCCGACATCTGTGGGACAAATGTATATTCTATAAAGAATCTTCCATCGGATTGTACAGTTACATGGAATTTCTCCAACTCGTCATCGCCTGTTAGTAATTTATTACTTCAAAACACCCCGTCACAGGGGAAATGTACAATTACAAATCCCAATAGCATACATATTAACGAAAAATTAAATGCTACAATTTATAAGGATGGCGTATCCTATGGAACTGCAAGTCTGAATGTTTCAACAGGTGCAAGTTTCTCTGCATATTTTGAACAGCCAGGAGGGACAATCAATGGCGGTTCAATAGTCTATCCCCATATGACAAATAGTATACATGATAATCAAATTCTGGGTGCATTCGAGTTGTGTCAGATTCAGTTTACGTCACCTGATTTTGTAGATTGCAATTTTACTTTCACAGGATACACTCCTTCTGAATGGTATTTAGTAGGAACAACAATCTATGCTAAATTCCCCTCCGTTGGGAATACGATGAAACAATGTGTGGTAGAAGGTCACCAACAGAATGGTTGCAAAATATTCAAATTCTTTATTAATGTCATACCTAGTAGTGTACTTCCACACGCGAACATAGCAAATGCTGTCATTAATTCCTCTGGCAGAAAGTACACAATATCATTACAACAGGTAACAAACGAGGTTGTTTGTGACGGATTGAGGTATGATGTGGATTTGCCTGCAGAATGGAATTTATCTGTGGCAAACGCCACAACAGGCTCCATCCTCTTTGAAGAGCGCGTCAAGGGTGCAAGTACATCATTTGACGCTTCAAGGTGGCGTCCTGGCATATATGTTATTACTTATGAACTTAACGGAAAGATTAATACGAAAAAAATAACAATAAAATAAAAAATATTATTTAAACGTTTTCCTACGCAATATATTGTTAGGGAAAACGTTTAAATATTGATAACAAATAAAGAAACAAACAAAATGAAAAAGGCAACAATTGTATTGGCTATTATGGCAATGGTTCTGCTGACGGGCTGCTCAACAGCAGAAAACGCAGTATCGGTTGGAGATGTGCATAATTCGGAGTGTTCCCATACGTGGACACGCTCAGCAGATGCCGACGAGGAGCATTCTCCAGAACAGCTCCGTAGGATAGACTCACAGCCATTGATCGTCAAACTGATTCGTGAGGGAAAAAACATCTCTGGTGAGATAAGGGACTACCGTATAGGCTGTTCACATGGCGATCTATATGTAGACTGCCAAGAGGATGGCAAGAAATTGAACATTAATGTAAACGAGAAGAAACAGCACAATATGGGCGACATCGGGTCAACTTGTCTCTGCTTCATTAACATCTACTTTACTCTGTACGACGTGGAGGGTGACGCTTTCCAGCTGTCGATAGATGGCAAAGATATTGGTGATGTATCCTTTAAGGAGAACAATGTTGTAGAGCTGACCTATCCCTGATCTATAACAACGACGAAATAACAATGAGTCCATAAATACCAAGAAAAATTTGGGAATGTCAAAGATAGTTCGTATCTTTGCACCCAAGACATATTTATTGGAACAGGGAGTCCTTAAGGGCATTTGGAATCTCACGACAACAGCCACGTCATATTATTCCACTAACCAAAGGCATCCTCATGCGCTCCTCTTGCAAGAGGCGGCGTATGTTGGTATGACTGTGACCATTCATCACCGCCTCCCTTTTCAATAGAAATGTAGGTAACAAAATAGAATTGTTACATTCCCCAACGTGATTTTTTGATTTTATTAACGCCGTAGGGTATGAATGTACCCTTGGCAAGTCAACAGGTATTTAACTGAAAACGTGAATATGAATCACAATGAAGAAGTCCCAGACTTTCTGGGCGGACTCGGCGACATGCTGCCCGCCGATGTCCTGAAGAAGGTGAACGAACTGCGCCCCAGGCAGCCAGTATGTGGATACCCAGATAAACATTGGGGAGACCCTCCCCGTCCCTCCCTGTGTAGGGAGGGAGAAGAATACGGAAAAGAAAGAGGACATCATCAAGAATGAAACTCCGTTGTCAGCCTTGTTCCGTGAGAATCACCATGAGAAGTTGAGGAAGGTCATTGACTCGTGGCGACCATATCTCATTGGTGGTGATGCTAGTGTTAATGCCCTCGCAATGACTCGCTTTGAGTTCAATAAGGAACGGATTTATTCGAACAAGGTCTATCGCGACCTGTGCGAACTTGACACCCTTGGTGCTTTGCAAGTTTCGCTAAGTCAGTTGGCCCGCTACCTTTCAGCGCATTCCAACCTGAGCCGCAGTTATGCAACGCTATACCAACAACTGAAAAACTATCGTAACGAATATGTAACTTATTCGCCTTGATACGATGTCAATGTCGTTCTACGATAATTGTACGATTGCCAATAGTATCGCTTCAACTGTTCAGAGAGGAAAGAACGGCTTATGAGTTCTTGTGCGAGGGGATGCTCAGTTGCAAAGAAATCCAGTTCACGATTGACGAGACGAGGAGAGAGGCCGATGCGACGTCCGAACTCTTCAAAGTCCTTACGACTGACGGTATGGGTATCCGAGAACTGCATCCCCTCGCGGAACAGTCCTTTGTCGAGTGCAAAGATTCGAGGGTCTGACGAGCTGTCCGTCAGCATTAAGTACTAAGCTTGCCTTGGGCTGTACCCCAGAAAGGGATATGCGCCCTACATGACGGGCGTATTCTTCCGTATCGGCACCTTCATTGTTGGGGCTGTCAAAACCTAAAATATGTGAAACTTCCTTGCCGTCAAACAATAGTTTACGGGCAGCAGGCGAATAGGTGTTAAACCCTTCAGTCAGCGTAGATGGACAAACGTTCAGTGTTTCCATCATGCCATGGGTTTTATGGTTACAGCACCTATCGTATCCTCCTGAGCCGTTGCCAGGAGGATGCCGAAGTCATCGTTTTCATCGATATGCAAGAGTTGGGATTGTGTCTGACGGTTGGCCCCCTCAGAGAGCATATTGAAGAAGTATGGAAACAAATGGTCACTTTTGTATGGCTCCGTCCGCACAGGCATGGCAATACAAACGGGGGCATCTGCATACCCTTTCGTATAGGTGAAGATGTACTGACGGGCGTCTGTCTCTTGCAGGACGCCTGCCCCCACATCGTGAACAAATACCTTACACTGTCTCATAATCCAATGTCTTGAGGTTAATATCTATCTGCAGACCGAGCGTATCGAGGATGGTCAGCAACGTGTTGAGTTGCGGATTGCCTTCGCCTCGTTCGATAGCCACCAGCGTGTTCAGTCCCACACCAGCCAGATCGGCAAGTGTCTGTTGGTTTACTCCCAGATGCTTTCGCCTCTCCTTGATGATAGTTCCTATCTCTTTCGTGTTCATATCACATTATATTGTGATTTCGCTGCAAAGATAGAAAAAAGAATTGAAACGACCAAATAAAATCACAACAAATTGTGAATTTATGACAAAAAGTATACCATTTGTATACTCCGTATACTGCAGCAGAGTAGTATTTGTCTGTTTTTTGTTGTACCTTCGCAGCGGAAATCTGAAAAAAGAGAATCGTGATGAAATCTAATTAATGACACTATGGACGAAGAAAAGAAGAAACGGAAGAAGAAACCGGTGGACGCTGGCGACGGCGGTCACAAGAAACCGTGGCAGGAGACGTGTGCCACGCCGGAGGAAATCAAGGCGCTACTCTCTGAGCGGGTGATGCTGCGCTACAACGAGGTGCGGGGACGGACGGAGATACACCGATTGTCGCAGGGACTGACCATCGGCGAGAACGACCAGGGACTGCTGACCATCTTCGGCGGCGAGGGTGGCGTGACGGACGGCTACATAGATTTGGACGACCGTGAAGAAAACACGCTGTGGGATGAGCTCTGCGCAGTGAAGCCGGTCATCAAGCAGCATCTGCAGAACATCATCAATTCCAACTA
>ONKX01000016.1 GCA_900318555.1 uncultured Prevotellaceae bacterium
TGCGGGTATCATGGTACAGATACCCCACGAGTTTATTTTGTTACAGGGTATCCCCGTGCCCGAAAAGGGTAAGTACGGCACAGGTCTGGTTTTTCTGCCTAAGGACGAGAAGGCCCAGCAGCAGATTCTGAGCGTGATGATTGAGGAGATTGAGCGCGAGGGCCTGCAGCTGATGCACCTGCGCACGGTGCCCACCAACCCCGAGGTGCTGGGTGTGGCTGCCCGCGAGGTGGAACCCGACATTAAGCAGATATTTGTAACGGGCGTGTCGGAGGATAACGTGCCCGTGTTTGAGCGTATATTATATAAGGTACGCAAGCGCATTGAGAACCGCATTGATGATGAGGACTTCTACTTGTGCTCGCTATCAAGCAAGAATATTATCTACAAGGGAATGCTTACCAGCGGACAGCTGCGTCGCTATTTCCCTGATCTTTCGAACGATTACTTTACGAGCGGACTGGCCTTGGTTCACTCGCGTTTCTCGACTAATACATTCCCAAAATGGAAGCTGGCACAGCCTTTCCGTCTGCTGGCCCACAACGGTGAGATTAACACCATTCGTGGTAACCGCGGCTGGATGAAGGCAAGAGAGAGTGTGCTGAGCAGCGAGGCGCTGGGCGATATCAAGGACTTGCGCCCGATTGTGCAGGACGGCATGAGCGACTCGGCCAGCTTGGACAACGTATTCGAGTTCCTGATGATGAGCGGACTCTCGTTGCCACAGGCCATGGCCATCCTGGTGCCCGAGAGCTTTAACGATAAGAACCCTATTTCAGAAGATTTGCCTTGGGACGGTCCTGCCGCACTGCTGTTTAGCGATGGTCGCTACGCAGGCGGTATGTTGGACCGCAACGGTCTGCGCCCCAGCCGCTACACCATCACTAAGCAAGGTATGATGGTGGTAGCCTCTGAGGTTGGCGTGATGGACTTTGAGCCCGGCGATGTGGTATCGAAGGGACGCCTGCAGCCAGGTAAGATTCTGCTGATTGATACCCAGGAAGGCAAGATTTACTACGATGGCGAGATAAAGGAGAAGCTGGCCAAGGCCCATCCTTACCGCGAGTGGCTGGCCGAGAACCGCGTGCAGCTTGAGAAACTGAAGAGCGGACGTAAGGTGGACAACGGCGTGAGCGACTTGCAGCAGAAGCTGGTTACCTTCGGATTCGGTCAGGAGGATATCGACAAGACCATTATCCCTATGGCCACAGCCGGACAGGAGCCTGTAGCTGCCATGGGTAACGACACCCCGCTGGCTGTCATTTCTGACCGTCCACAGGTGCTGTTCAACTACTTCCGTCAGCAGTTTGCGCAGGTGACGAACCCTGCCATCGACCCCATCCGCGAGGAACTCGTGATGAGTCTTACCGAATACATCGGTGCCGTAGGAACGAACATCCTGACGCCAGACGCATCGAACTGTAAGATGGTGCGCCTGCCACAACCAGTTTTAACCAACACACAACTTGATATACTTTGTAACATCCGCTACAAAGGCTTCAACACCAAGAAACTGCCTATGATCACCTCCCCCGGCCCCTCCGAAGGAGGGGAGCGGCTGCGCAATGCTCTTGACAAATTGTGCAAGGACGCGGAGGCGAGCGTGGATGAGGGCGTAAACTACATCATCCTAACTGACAAGGTTGAAATCACCCCTCCTTTGGAGGGGCAGGGGGGAGGTTTCTACATCCCATCTCTGTTGGCCGTTTCTGCCGTTCACCACTACCTGATAAGCGTAGGTAAGCGTGTGCAGACAGCCCTGATTGTTGAGAGCGGTGAGATTCGCGAGGTGATGCACGCAGCCCTGCTGCTGGGTTACGGTGCCAGCGCCCTGTGCCCATACATGACGTTTGCTGTGCTCGACGATCTGGTGAAGCATCACAAGATTCAGGAGGAGTACGCCACCGCCGAGAAGAACTACATCAAGGCCGTGGACAAGGGTCTGAAGAAGATTATGAGTAAGATGGGTATCTCGACCATCCGCAGCTATCGCGGTGCCAAGATCTTTGAGAGCATCGGACTGAGCGAGGATCTGCTGCGCCGCTACTTCGGTACCGAGGTGAGCACCATTGGTGGTGTAGGTCTGAAGGAGATTGCCCGCGATGCCATCGCATTGCACGAGGCTGCCAAGGAGCAGACACTGCTGCAGAACCAGGGTCAGTTTGCATGGCGTAAGGATGGCATTAAGCACGCCTGGAACCCAGAGACCATCGCCAAACTACAATTGGCTACCCGTCAGGGCAACTACGATAAGTTTAAGCAGTGGGCTAAGCTGGTAGATGAGAAGGAGAGTCCCATCTTTATCCGCGACTTCTTTGGATTTAAGAAGGCTGCTAAGCCAACGCCTATCGACGAGGTTGAAAGCGTTGAGAGCATCGTGAAGCATTTCGTAACAGGTGCCATGAGTTTCGGTGCCTTGAGCATCGAGGCCCACGAGGCACTGGCGCTGGCGATGAACAAGCTGGGCGCCCGCAGTAACACCGGTGAGGGTGGTGAGGACAACGCCCGCTACCACTCGGAGGTGGATGGTGTAAGCCTGAGCTCGAAGACCAAGCAGATTGCCAGTGGACGCTTCGGCGTGACCGCCGAGTACCTGGTGAATGCCGAGGAGATACAGATTAAGGTGGCACAAGGAGCAAAACCTGGTGAGGGCGGACAGCTGCCTGGCTTTAAGGTTAACGAGATTATCGCCAAGACACCAAGCAGATTGCCAGTGGACGTTTCGGTGTAACCGCCGAGTACCTGGTGAATGCCGAGGAGATACAGATTAAGGTGGCACAAGGAGCAAAGCCTGGTGAGGGCGGACAGCTGCCTGGCTTTAAGGTTAACGAGATTATTGCCAAGACGCGTAACGCCATCCCCGGTATCTCGCTCATCTCGCCTCCACCTCATCACGATATCTACAGTATCGAGGATCTGGCACAGCTCATCTTCGACCTGAAGAATATCAACCCCACAGCTGCCGTAAGCGTAAAGCTGGTAGCCGAGAGTGGCGTGGGAACCATTGCCGCTGGTGTAGCTAAGGCCAAGGCCGACCTGATAGTAATCAGTGGTGCCGAAGGTGGTACCGGTGCTTCTCCTGCTTCAAGTATGCGATTCGCAGGTATCTCGCCAGAAATTGGTCTTGCCGAGACCCAGCAGACGCTGGTAATGAACGGTCTAAGAAACCAGGTGCGCCTGCAAACCGACGGTCAGCTGAAGACCGCCAAGGACGTGATAATCATGGCGATGCTTGGTGCCGACGAGTTCTCGTTTGGTACACTGCCACTGATTGTGCTGGGTTGTGTGATGATGCGTAAGTGTAATACCAATACCTGTCCTATGGGTGTAGCCACCCAGAACCCCGAGCTGAGGAAACACTTCGAGGGACGTGCTGAGTACGTGGTGAACTTCTTCACCTTCCTGGCCGAGCAGGTTCGCGAATACCTCAGTGAGATTGGTGTTCAAAGCCTGAAAGAGATTATTGGTCACACAGAACTCATCGATGTTGATACTACCAACGCTACAGATAAGCAGAAGACCATCGACTTCGCCCGTCTGCTGCACAAGCCTGAGACAGACAAAGCTCTCTATTGGGATCGCGGTGCATTCACAAAGGTTAGCGGTGTAAAGGACGAGGAGATTATCAAAGCTGCTCAAAAAGCAATAGAAGACGGCGAGGAGGTGACGCTCGACTACGCTATCAAGAATACCGACCGCGCCGTAGGTACCATGCTAAGTGGTGTGATTGCCCAGAAATACGGCGAGGAGGGACTGCCCGACGGAACGATTAAGATTAAGTTCAAAGGCAGCGCAGGTCAGAGTTTCGGAGCGTTTGCGGTGAAGGGACTCGACATCCGCCTCGAGGGCGAGACCAACGACTACTTCGGTAAGGGTCTTAGCGGTGGACGCATCTCTATTCTGCCTCCTGCCCGTCGCAGCGACGACTTCAAAGCTGAAGAAAATATCATAGCTGGTAACACAGGCCTCTACGGTGCTACCTCTGGCGAACTCTACATCAATGGTAAGGTGGGCGAACGCTTCGGAGTGCGTAACTCGGGTGCTATCGCCGTTATCGAGGGTGCAGGTGACCACTGCTGCGAGTACATGACTGGCGGTCGCGTGGTCGTACTGGGCAAGACGGGCCGTAACTTTGCCGCAGGTATGAGTGGCGGTGTGGCTTACGTCTATGACCCTGACCATACCTTCGACTACTTCTGTAATATGGATATGGTGGAGCTCTCACTGGTTGAGGATTCTGTTTCGCGCAAGGAACTGCTCGAACTCATCCGTCAGCACTATCTACACACGGGTTCAGCCCTTGCAGGTCGCATGCTCGACGACTGGCACCGCTACATCGAGGACTTCATTCAGGTAGTACCTATCGAGTACAAACGCGTGCTCGAAGAAGAGAAGATGGCACGTCTGCACGAGAAGATTGCCGACATCCAGAGAGACTATTAATTATCAATTGTCAATTATCAATTATCAATTGTTATCATGGGAAATCCAAAAGCATTTTTAGAGATACACCGCCAAGAGGCGGGTTACCGTCCGATTCACGATAGAATCCACGACTTTGGCGAGGTAGAGCAGACGAGGCAAGCCGCTGTATGGATTGCGGCGTGCCCTTCTGCCATTGGGCTTGTCCGCTGGGCAACAAAGCACCAGAGTGGAACGACGCACTTTACAAAGGCGACTTTGAGTTGGCCTACCGCCTGCTCAACAGTACCAACCCCTTCCCTGAGTTCACTGGTCGTATTTGTCCTGCACTGTGCGAGAAGGCTTGCGTGCTCAACCGTTTCAACCACGAGCCCACCACCAACCGCGAGGACGAGGCTGCCATCACCGAGATGGCTTTTCAGGAGGGCTTTATCACTCCTCGTACAGACATCGTTCGCAATGGTAAGAAGGTGGCTGTTATTGGTGCTGGTCCTGCCGGTCTGGCTGCAGCTAACGACCTGAACCATATGGGCTACACCGTCACCGTGTTTGAGAAAAACGAAGCTGCAGGTGGATTGCTGCGATATGGTATCCCCAACTTCAAACTCAATAAGGCCGTCATCGACCGTCGTATCGCCCTGCTGGAGCAGGAGGGCATCGAGTTCAAGTACGGCGCAGCCATTAATCTAGATAGTCTAGAAAATCTAGAGCAATTCTCCGCTGTCGTCATCGCCACCGGCACCCCTGTGGCTCGCGACCTCAAGGCCCCTGGTCGTGAACTCAAGGGCGTACACTTCGCCCTCGAAATGCTGTCGCAGCAGAACCGTGTGTTGGCCGGTATGGAGTTCTCCAAGGATGAACGCGTCACCGCCAAGGGTAAGGATGTGCTCGTCATCGGTGGTGGCGACACGGGTTCTGACTGTATCGGAACTGCCCATCGTCAGGGATGTAAGAGCGTTACACAGATTGAGATTATGCCTAAACCTGTCGAGGGGCCAGAGGATCCTCAGAACCCTTGGCCCGAGTGGCCTCGCACCCTGAAGACTACATCCAGTCATGAGGAGGGTTGCACACGCCGTTGGAATATCAACACCCTGGAGTTCTTGGGCGAGAACGGCAAGCTAACAGGCGTAAAGGTCCAAGAGATAGATTGGAAGCCAAACCCCGAGGGCGGTCGTCCCATCATGGTAGAAAAGGGCAAACCCGAAATCATCAAGACCGAACTGGTACTGTTGGCCATGGGATTCCTCAAACCAGAACACCCAGAATACCCCAAGAATGTATTCGTCTGCGGCGATGCGGCCAATGGCGCATCACTGGTGGTTCGCGCGATGGCTAGCGGCAAACAGACAGCCGCAAAGGTAGCCGCTTATCTCGGGCATTAGTTAGAATCATCACGCATAAAGCTATAATAATCCCTGATTTCCGTACGGATTTCAGGGATTATTGTTTTTTGGCAAAAGTCAAGAGATGACGTGCTAGCAAATCCTCCTTTTGATATATGTCAAGTATATGTGTACGCACACACCAGAAATACAAATGACAATTTGTAACGAAATGATGGCATTTCGATGCAAAGTGTAACAAAATGGAAGGAAAGAAGCATTGGTTGTTTACAAAATGTCAGATTCTTGAAGATTTAACAATCAAAATGGAAGTATTATTACTAATTTCATGCCAAAATGTCGTAACTTTGCATCACGAAACTAACAAAGTGTTAGCCCGAATAAAACGGGTAAGTATTAATTAATAAGGTAAAAAGGTATGAAAAAGATTGAAGCAATTATCAGGAAGACCAAGTTTGAAGAGGTCAAGGAGGCTTTGCTCTCGTCGGACATCGACTGGTTTGAGTACCATAACGTACACGGCATCGGACAGAGCCGTCAGGAAAGGGTCTATCGTGGCGTGCAGTATTCTACGGACGTGATTGAGCGTGTGGCACTGACCATCGTTTGTCGCGATCCGCTGGTGGAACCGACAGTGAAGGTGATACTAAAAACGGCCCATACGGGTGAGGTCGGCGACGGTCGTATCTTCGTGAGCGACATGATCGACACCTGGAGTATCCGCACAGGCGAACACGGTGACACCGTACTTAAGGATAAGAAGTGAACTGTGATTAGTGATTAGTGAATAATTAGGATAACAAACACAAAAACTTTTAGGATATGAACGAAATTGGATTATCACTCGATACTGTATGGATGCTATTGGCAGCCATGTTGGTTTTCTGAACATCCTGATGAAGAACTTTGTCGACTTTATGTTTGGCTCGTTGCTGTTCTTCTTCCTCGGCTTCGGCTTTATGTTTGGTGGTGATGTGCTCGGTGGTTTCATCGGCGCACCCAACTGGGGCAACCTGAGTTTCTACGAGAGCGACCTGCCTGTTGAGGGATTCTTGATTTTCGAGACCGTATTCTGTGCCACTTCGGCCACCATCGTGAGTGGTGCGATGGCTGAGCGCACGAAGTTCTCGATGTACCTGATTTACAGTGCTGTCATCTCGCTGATTATCTACCCCGTTGAGGGGCATTGGACTTGGGGCGGCGGCTGGCTCTGCAACGATGCTGCCGATGGCTTTATGATGACCACTTTTGGCGATGTGTTCCACGATTTTGCTGGCTCTGCCATCGTGCATAGCGTGGGTGGTGTACTGGCCCTGATTGGTGCACTGGCACTGGGTCCCCGTATCGGTAAGTATGACAAGAACGGCAAGAGCCGCGCTATTCCTGGTCACAACCTGACGATGGCCGCTCTGGGTGTGTTTATCCTCTGGCTGGGATGGTTTGGTTTCAACCCAGGTTCGCAGTTGGCTGCCAGCGGTGAAGTGAACCGTATCGCGATCTCTCACGTGTTCCTGACAACGAACCTCGCAGCTGCTGCCGGTGGTGTGGCCACAATGTTCCTCACCTATATCAAGTACGGCAAGCCCTCACTCTCTCTGACGCTCAACGGTGTGCTGGCAGGTCTCGTGGGTATCACGGCTGGCTGTGACCTCGTATCGCCAGTAGGTGCTGTGATCATCGGTCTCGTCTGTGGTATCGTACTGGTCTATGCCATCGAGTTTATCGACCACGTGCTGCACATCGACGATCCTGTGGGTGCCAGCTCTGTACACGGTGTCTGCGGTTTCGAACGGTGCGTTCTACGGTCACGGCTTTGGATTCTTCGCTGCTGAATTGTTCGGCGTCGTGGTGATCGACCTCTGGGCTGCTGCATGCGGATTCGCCCTGTTCTATGGCATCAAGAAGGTACACGGCCTGCGTGTCGGTAAGCGCGTTGAGGAAGAAGGTCTCGACATTTACGAGCACGGAGAAGCTTGTTACAACTAGTATTTATTAACAACCACAGATTACGCAGATTACACAGATTATCTGATTTGGAGCCAAATCTGTGAAATCTGAGAAGTCTGTGGTAGAAAAAAGAAAAGAGTATGAAAAAGATTGTTTTATTAGCAATGGGAATGGTCATGGGAATGACCGCCTTTGCACAAGACGATGGTGAGTACCGTTCGTCTGAGATTGAAACGACGATTAGTGGAGATATCGTAAGTAGTTATATCTGGCGTGGCCAGGATCTGGGAAGCGCTGCCGTTCAGCCGACACTCGGCGTGGGATACAAAGGACTCTCATTGTCCGCCTGGGGTAGTTACGGCATTGCCAACCCAGCCGACACGAAGGAGTTCGACCTGACACTCGCCTATTCGGTTGGTGGATTTAATATCGGCATCACGGACTATTGGTTCAATGCCGGTCAAGACCCAGAGGCACGCTATTTCAAGTACGATGCCCACGGAACGAACCACGTGTTTGAGGCCACCATCGGCTACGACTTCGGACTAGCCTCGTTGCAGTGGTACACGAACATTGCCGGCAACGACGGGCTGAACAAGGACGGCAAGCGGGCTTACAGCAGTTATGTTGAGGCGAATGTCCCATTCAAACTTGCCACAGTCGACTGGACTGCCACGGCCGGTGCCGTCCCATTTGCCACAGATTTCTATGGTACGACGGGCTTTGCCGTTACCAACGTCGCACTGAAAGCGACAAAGGAGATCAAAGTGACTGACTCGTTCTCCATCCCCATCTTCGGACAGGTGGTGGGCAACCCCTGTTCACAAAAGGCTTACCTGGTTCTTGGGTTTACGCTGCAGCCCTAATCTTTTCCAGGCACGCGTCCCCTCTTTCTTGCTGCAAGGAAGAGGGGAACTTTTTTTGTAGATTTTGACGATTTGTAACGAAATGATATATTTTTAATGCAGAATGTTATCAAAAAGAAAGTTTTATTATGCCCACACTTTACAAAATGTAAGTTTCTTAGATTTTTAACAATCAAAAAGTAAGCAGAATAATGGCTATTTATACAGAATGTATTACTTTTGCATCCGGAAACAACACAGAATATATATATAAAGAAAAGTTATGAAGACTTTAAAGGTAAAAAGACGTTGGATAATCCTGATGACGGCAATGACACTGATAGCCGTCGCAGGGTTGGCGGTAGGAGAACCGTCGTTTGATTGTGACTGGTCGGTGATCTCAGCGGCCGACGTGGCGTGGCTCATTACAGCCACGATTTTCGTTTTGATGATGACACCCGGTCTGTCGTTCTTCTACGGCGGAATGGTAGGTGCGAAGAATGTGATTTCGACGATGTTGCAGTCGTTTATCGCCATGGGACTGATATCCGTTCTCTGGGTAGTGATTGGTTTCTCGCTGTGCTTTGGCGACGATATAAGCGGTGTGATTGGTAATCCGCTGACATTCCCGATGTTCCACGGCGTAGGCGGTGCCGTCTATACGACACCCGCAGGCAATGTACTGGGTGGTGCGACGATTCCGTTGGCATTATTCGCCCTGTTCCAGATGAAGTTCGCCATCATCACCCCGTCGCTGATTACGGGCTCGTTTGCTGAGCGCGTCAGGTTCTCGGCCTACATGTTCTTCATGATGTTTTTCTTCTTCGTGATTTACTGTCCGCTAGCCCACATGACCTGGCATCCTGAGGGATTGTTCATGAAATGGGGTGTCATCGACTTCGCAGGCGGTATCGTGGTGCATGCATCGAGTGGTATCGCAGCGTTGGCAGGTGCTATCTTCCTGGGACGACGCAAGGCTGAGACACGCAAAAGCGAACCAGCTAATATCCCCTTTGTACTTCTGGGTGCTGCAATGTTGTGGCTAGGCTGGTTCGGTTTCAATGCGGGTTCGTCGCTACACGCTGACGGCGTGGCTATCAAGGCGTTCCTGAATACAAACACCGCCTCGGCAACAGCGATGATGACATGGATATTCTTCGACTGTCTGCGCGGCCGTAAACCGTCGGCCATGGGTGCCGCTGTGGGTTGTGTAGTTGGTCTCGTGGCCATCACACCATCGGCAGGTTATGTCACCGTCGGGCAGAGCATCTTCATTGCCTTTGTCATTACGCTCATCTGTAACATCGCTGTCTATTGGCGTTCGCACTCACAGATTGACGATGCCCTCGACGTGTTCCCCACACACGGCACTGGTGGTATCTTTGGTACGGTGCTGACGGGTATCTTCATCCAAGAGGGCCTCATCGCAGGTACGTGGGATGGTTTTGTGATTTTCCTCTACCATCTGCTGGCCATCGTCATCGTGTTTGTTTATACCTTCGCTATGAGTTGGTTGGGTTACAAACTCATCGACAGCCTCATCCCCATGCGTGTGTCGGCATTTAGTGAAAAGGTCGGTCTCGACTTCTCGCAGCACGATGAGCACTACGGACTGGCGCACATCGGCGAACGAGAACTCGCTGAGTACGAAGAGCACATTAGGGAAAAGGTAAAAAAGTGAAAAAGTAAAAATAAGCAAACTTCAAAACAACTAAAAAATGAACACAAAGTACATTTTCGTTACGGGCGGTGTGGTTTCCTCGCTAGGCAAGGGAATCATCTCTGCTAGTATCGGTAAACTGTTGCAGGCACGTGGTTACAAGGTCACCATCCAGAAGTTCGATCCTTACATCAACATCGACCCTGGCACGCTGAACCCCTACGAGCACGGTGAGTGCTACGTGACGGTGGACGGTATGGAGACCGACCTCGACCTGGGGCATTACGAGCGGTTTACAGGTATTCACACCACCCGCAACAACTCGATTACCACAGGACGCATCTACAAGACCGTCATCGACCGCGAGCGGCACGGCGACTATCTGGGCAAGACCATTCAGGTGGTGCCACATATCACGGACGAGATCAAACGGCGGATGCTGCGTGAGGGTCTCGACGAGGGATTGGATTTCGTGATTACAGAGGTGGGCGGTACGATTGGTGACATCGAGAGTGCACCATTTATGGAGGCCATCCGACAGTTACGTTGGCAATTAGGGCGCGATGCGGTGTGCGTACATCTGACGTATGTGCCGTATCTGAAAGCCGCCGACGAACTGAAGACGAAGCCCACGCAGCACTCCGTAAAGGAACTGCAAGGGATGGGTATCCAGCCCGACATCCTTGTCCTCAGAACCGAACGCCACCTCAGCGACTCCATACGCTTGAAGGTGGCATCTTTCTGTAATGTCGATTTGGAGTGCGTGGTACAGAGCGAGGACATGCCGAGCATCTACGAAGTGCCTGTGAGCATGCAGAAACAGGGACTCGACGCCGCCATCATGCGCAAGATTGGCATTCCTGTTGGCGAGACGCCATCGATGCAATCGTGGCACGACTTCCTCGAAAAACAACGCAATGCGAAGCGCGAGGTACATATCGGTCTCGTGGGCAAATACGATCTGCAAGATGCCTATAAGAGCATTCGCGAGAGTCTGAATCTGGCAGGTATCTACAACTATGTGAAGGCTAAGATTCATTTTGTGAATAGCGAGGATATTACGGCTGAGAATGTCGCCTCGAAGTTGGAAGGTATGGCAGGCATCGTGGTCTGTCCAGGGTTCGGTCAGCGTGGTATCGAGGGTAAAATTATTGCGGCAGAATACACTCGAACACATGATATTCCCACCTTCGGCATCTGCTTAGGTATGCAGATGATGGTGATCGAATTCGCACGCAATGTATTGGGTTACAAGGATGCGAATAGTGCTGAGATGAACCCTGATACGCCGCACAACGTCATCGACATCATGGAGGAGCAGAAGAATATCACCCAAATGGGTGGTACCATGCGACTGGGTGCTTACGATTGTGAACTCGTCAAGGGTAGCCACACATACGAAGCTTACGGCGAGAAGTCACTTATCAGCGAGCGCCATCGCCATCGCTATGAGTTCAACAATAAATACAAGGAAGAATACGAATCCGCTGGTATGAAGTGTGTGGGTATCAACCCTGCCGCCGATCTTGTCGAGATTATCGAGATACCAGAAAAGCGATGGTATATCGGTGCGCAGTTCCATCCAGAATATTCTTCTACTGTACTACATCCACATCCTCTGTTTATGTCGTTTATTCAGGCTTGCGTCATATCGAAATAACGTTATAACGTCATAACGAAAAAGATTATGGAACAATTAAAGCATGAGTGTGGTGTGGCGATGATTCGCCTGTTGAAGCCCTTGGACTACTACGAGAAAAAGTATGGTACGTGGGCCTATGGTTTCAACAAGCTGTATCTGATGATGGAGAAGCAGCACAACCGCGGACAGGAGGGGGCTGGTATCGCTTCCGTCAGTCTGACGAAGGAGCCAGGCACGGAGTATATGTTCCGTGAAAAGGCCGAGGGCAAAGACGCCATCACCGAGATATTCAGTCGTGTGACGGAGGAGATGGCTGGCGAACTGCTGATGGGGCATCTGCGCTATTCGACGACAGGCAAAAGCGGACTGACATTCGTACACCCCTTCCTGCGTCGTAACAACTGGCGGGCCAAGAATCTCTGTCTGTGCGGCAACTTCAATATGACCAATATCGACGAGGTATTCCAGTTCCTTACCCAACAAGGTCAGTCACCGCGTATCTATGGCGACTCGTACATCACGCTGGAACTGATGGGCCATCGTCTGGACCGCGAGGTGGAACGCTTGTTCGCTGAGGCCAAGGAACAAGGATTGCAGGGTACCGATATCACCGACTATATCGACAACCACGTGGAGATGGCCAACGTGCTGCGTAAGACGATGAGCCACTACGATGGCGGCTACGTGATGTGCGGATTGACCGGCTCTGGCGAGATGTTCAGCGTCCGCGACCCTTGGGGCATTCGTCCAGCGTTCTGGTATCAGGACGACGAAATCATTGCCCTCGCCAGTGAGCGTCCCGTATTGCAGACCACCTTCGACCTGCAGGCTGAGAATATCCGTGAATTGCAGCCCGGTCAGGCACTTATCGTTCACAAAAATGGCGAGAGCCATTTGGAGAAGATAATGCCTGCCCAACAGCTGAGCGCTTGCAGTTTCGAACGTATCTATTTCAGTCGCGGTTCCGATCGTGACATCTATCAGGAGCGCAAACGATTGGGTGAGCAACTGACACCAGCCATCCTCAAAGCCATCGATGGCGACGTCACCAATACTGTATTTTCGTACATCCCCAACACCGCCGAGGTAGCCTACTACGGAATGACCGACGGTTTCCGCCAACAGGGCTATAACGTTCGTACAGAGAAGGTCGTCTGGAAGGACATCAAGATGCGCACGTTCATTGCTGACAACTCTGAACGTAACGACCTAGCAGCCCACGTCTATGACATCAGCTACGGTTCGCTCAGACCAGGCATCGACAACCTCGTCATCATCGACGACAGTATTGTTCGCGGTACGACACTGCGCGAAAGCATCTTCAAGATTCTCGACCGGCTGCATCCCAAGAAGATTGTCATGGTGAGCTCGTCGCCGCAGATTCGCTACCCCGACTACTACGGCATCGATATGGCCCGTCTGGAGGAGTTTTGTGCCTTCCGCGCCACGATGGCACTGATTGAGGAGCGCGGCCTATGGCAACTGGTGAATGACACCTATTTGGCCTGCAAGCGCGAACTGGCAAAGCCGAAGGAAGAGATGCAGAACTGTGTACGCGCCGTCTATGAGCCTTTCACCGTCGATGAGGTCAACCAGAAGATTGTCGAGATGCTACGTCCTGCGGATATGCAGGCACCCATCGAACTGGTGTTCCAGAGCATCGAGGGACTGCACGAGGCGTGTCCCAATCATCCGGGTGACTGGTATTTCACGGGGCATTATCCTACGCCTGGAGGTAACAAATTGGTGAATCAGGCGTTTATTAATTATGTGGAGCAGAAATTAAAGAGAGAACAATAATATACAATGAGACAAGCAAGATTAATACTCGAAGATGGCAGTCAGTTCGTGGGCTGGTCGTTTGGATATGAAGGAGCCCTTCGACCAAACGGGGGGCGGCCTTCTGACAGGGAGCAACACTCCGACATTTGTGTTGGCGAGGTGGTGTTCAACACCGCCATGTCGGGCTATCCGGAGAGTCTAACAGACCCCAGTTATGCGGGGCAGATATTGGTAACAACTTATCCGTTGATAGGCAACTACGGTGTGCCTGACACGGGCAACGGTGCAGACGGTCTGCCACTGTTTATGGAGAGCGACCGCATCCACGCCAAAGCAATCGTTGTCGCCGACTATAGTGAAACCTATTCACACTGGAATGCCAAAGAGTCATTAGCCTGTTGGCTGAAACGTGAACAAGTGCCAGGCATTACGGGCATCGATACACGCCGCCTGACAAAGGTGCTGCGAGAGCACGGTGTGATGATGGGAAGGATTATTATTGACCATTCACCATTGACCATTGACCATTGCCATACGGACTACGGCTCCGTCAATTGGGTGGAACAAGTCAGTTGTAAGGAGGTTATCACTTATAAAGCCGATAGTATTCTCTCACCTCTGACCTCTGACCTCTCACCTCTAAAACGTGTCGTCCTCGTCGATTGCGGCGTCAAGGCAAATATCATTCGCTGTCTCATCCGTCGTGGCATTGAGGTGGTGCGTGTGCCTTGGGACTACGACTTCAACCAGTTGGAGTTTGACGGACTCTTCCTCGCTAACGGTCCTGGCGACCCTGAGCGCTGCGAGAAGACAGTGGCACACATCCGCACGTTCCTCAATAATCCAAAGGTGAAGCCCTGTATGGGCATCTGTCTCGGCAACCAACTATTGGCACGTGCCGCAGGTGCAAATACCTACAAACTGAAGTACGGTCACCGTTCACATAACCAACCTGTTCAGCAGGTGGGCACTACACGTTGCTTCATCACCTCGCAGAACCACGGTTATGCGGTAGATGACTCCACCCTACCCTCTGACTGGAAACCGCTCTTCGTCAATATGAACGATGGTTCTAACGAGGGCATCCGTCACAAGACGAACCCCTGGATGTCGGCGCAGTTCCACCCCGAGGCTTGCTCAGGCCCCGTGGACACAGAGTTTTTGTTTGATGAATTTGTAAAGATGTTAGGATGATGGAGAAGAAAAAGATAAAAACTGTATTATTGTTAGGCTCTGGTGCCCTGAAAATTGGTCAGGCCGGTGAGTTCGACTATAGCGGTGCACAGGCATTGAAGGCGCTGAAAGAGGAGGGCATTCACTCGATACTGATCAACCCCAATATCGCTACGGTGCAGACCAGTAAAGATGTGGCTGACACCGTGTATTTCCAACCTGTAACCCCAGAATTCGTAGAACGCGTCATCGAGAAAGAACGTCCTGACGGCATCCTTTTGAGTTTTGGTGGTCAGACAGCACTGAACTGTGGTGTGGAGCTCTACGGAAAGGGCATTTTAGAGAAATATGGTGTTAAGGTGTTAGGCACCCCCGTTCAGGCCATCATTGACACCGAAGACCGTGACCTGTTTGTGAAGCGTCTAGATGAGATTGGCGTGAAGACCATCAAGAGTGAGGCATGTTCTACTGTCGAAGAGGTACAGAAAGCAGCTCACGAATTAGGTTTCCCTGTAATTCTGCGTGCAGCCTACGCCCTCGGCGGTTTAGGCTCTGGCTTCTGCGACAACGAGGAAGAACTCCTTGCACAGGCTGAGGAAGCCTTCTCGTTCTCGCCACAGGTATTGGTGGAAAAAAGTCTGAAAGGCTGGAAAGAGATAGAATACGAGGTGGTGCGCGACCAGTACGACAACTGCATCACCGTCTGTAACATGGAGAACTTCGACCCCCTCGGCATTCATACGGGTGAGTCCATTGTCGTCGCTCCCAGTCAGACGCTCACCAACTCAGAGTATCACAAACTGCGTGCCCTTGCCATCAAGATTATCCGTCATATCGGCATCGTCGGCGAGTGTAACGTACAGTACGCCCTCGACCCCAACAGCGAGGACTATCGCGTCATCGAGGTCAACGCCCGCTTGAGTCGTTCTTCCGCTCTGGCTTCAAAGGCGACAGGCTATCCCTTGGCTTTCGTCGCTGCAAAACTGGGATTGGGTTATGGTCTCTTCGACTTGAAGAACTCCGTCACCAAGACCACCAGTGCCTTCTTCGAGCCCGCCTTAGACTACGTGGTGGTAAAAATACCTCGTTGGGACCTCACCAAGTTCCATGGTGTGAAGCGCCAGCTGGGTTCTTCAATGAAGTCGGTGGGTGAGGTGATGGCCATCGGCCGCACCTTCGAGGAAGCCTTGCAAAAAGGCCTAAGAATGATTGGACAGGGCATGCACGGCTTTGTGGAGAACCACGAAATCAAGATTGCGGACATTGCCACTTCACTGCGCGAACCTACGGATATGCGTGTCTTCGTGGTATCTAAGGCACTGCAGATGGGTTACAGCGTTGAACAGATTCATCAGCTGACCAAGATTGACCGTTGGTTCCTTGAGAAACTGAAGCATATCGTCAACATCGACGAGCAGTTGCACGAATACGCCCACTTGTCGGAGGTTTCAGAATTCATGGAACCCAGCGAGTTCAAGGAATACCTGCAGTCGCCAGAGGTTGCTCTGCTATTGCGTGCCGCCAAGGTCTATGGCTTCAGCGACTTCCAGATTGGTCGTGCCGTTGGCTTGGAACACCGTATGAAGATGGAGCAAGCTGGTCTCACCATCCGCAAATGGCGTAAGATGCTGGGCCTTGTACCTACTGTCAATCAAATCGACACTCTCGCAGCGGAATATCCCGCCCAAACGAATTACCTCTACCTCTCATATTTATAATCGAAATAACGGTATAACGAAAAAAACGAAATATTATGTGTGGAATCGTAGCAATATTAAACGTCAAGGAGCAGACGCATGCTCTTCGTGATAAGGATGCGATTAAGCGAGAGCAGAGTGGAGTTTGCTCCAGCTCTGCCGAGTGTGAGCATCCTCGCGGCGACTTACGCCGCAAGGCATTAAAAATGAGTCAGAAGATCCGTCACCGCGGACCTGACTGGAGTGGTATTTACAGTGGTGGCTCTGCCATTCTCGCCCACGAGCGATTGAGCATCGTGGATCCTGAATCAGGCGGACAGCCGCTGTTCTCGCCTGACAAGAAGCAGGTCTTGGCAGTGAATGGTGAAATCTACAATCATCAGGAAATCCGCCGTCGCTATGCCGGACAGTATGAGTTCCAGACTGGTTCTGACTGTGAAGTCATACTGGCATTGTATCGCGAAAAAGGTATCAACTTCCTCGAAGACCTGAGTGGCATCTTTGCCTTTGTGCTCTATGACGAGGAACGCAATGAATTTCTGATTGCCCGCGACCCTATCGGTGTGATACCTCTTTACATTGGTTACGACAGCGACGGCACCGTCTATGTCGCCTCAGAATTAAAGGCCCTCGAAGGACAGTGCGAGCGCTACGAGCCGTTCCTCCCAGGACATTACTATTGGAGTGTCGACCCTGGTCAGAAGTGGTACTACCGTCGCGACTGGATGCAGTATGAAGCCGTGAAGGACAATCCCGCCAGTGTTGAGGCCATTCATGATGCACTGGAAGATGCCGTCAAGCGTCAGTTAATGTCTGATGTACCTTATGGCGTGCTGTTGAGCGGTGGTCTGGATTCATCTGTCATTTCCGCTATTGCTGAGAAATACTCCGAGATGCGTATCGAGGACGACTCGAAGACCAAGGCCTACTGGCCCCGTCTGCACTCGTTTGCCGTAGGACTGAAAGGGGCACCTGATTTGGCAAAAGCCAAACTCGTGGCTGATCATATTGGCACCGTCCACCACGAAATCAACTACACTATTCAGGAAGGTCTTGATGCCATCCGCGACGTCATCTATTTCATCGAGACCTACGATGTCACCACCGTCCGTGCCTCTACGCCGATGTATTTATTGGCGCGTGTCATCAAGTCGATGGGTATCAAGATGGTGCTCTCTGGTGAGGGTGCTGACGAGATCTTCGGTGGTTATCTCTATTTCCACAAAGCACCAACAGCCAAGGACTTCCACGAAGAAACCGTTCGCAAACTCGGTAAACTATATCTGTACGACTGTCTGCGTGCCAATAAGAGTCTGAGCGCTTGGGGTGTTGAGGGTCGTGTACCTTTCCTCGACAAGGAATTCCTTGATGTCGCCATGCGCACCAATCCTGAGGCCAAGATGTGTCCAGGCTCAACGATGGAAAAGAAGATTGTCCGCGAGGCATTCGCCGATATGCTGCCCAAAGAAGTCGCATGGCGTCAGAAGGAGCAGTTCAGCGATGGTGTGGGCTATTCTTGGATTGACACCTTGAAGCAGATGACCGCCGAAGCCGTCACCGACGAACAGATGGCCCATGCTGCCGAGCGCTTCCCCATCAACCCGCCAAAGAACAAGGAAGAGTACTACTATCGCAGCATCTTCGCTGAGCACTTCCCATCTGACTCTGCAGCCAAGAGTGTCCCCAGCGAGGCCTCTGTCGCCTGTTCTACCGCCATCGCTCTCGAATGGGATGCTGCCTTTAAGGGCATGAACGATCCCTCTGGTCGTGCCGTCAAAGGCGTGCATGAGCAGGCTTATTAAGGCCTATTAACAAGGTGGATTCACATAATTTGGAGAAAAAACCTAACGTATATGAATAAAGCCCGCAACAATTTGCGGGCTTTATTTATGATGATGTATTCATTACATTTGAAATATCTCGAGACCGGGGATAAGTTCGAGTTCTAATTCATCGTCGAACGTGGGAGCCATACTAGGATCATTTTGGTCACCGGCATTAGGTCCACTGCCTGCCAACAACTGTATGGTGGCCAATGGATAGACGCTCATTGCGGGTTTGATATATGACTTTTTCATAACCTTATTTCTTTATAAACAGTTTACCATTCTTGATATACACACCCTTGGTGGGATTCTCGACGCGACGGCCCTGCAGGTCGTACCACACATCAGACATCATATCTCTGACATCAGACATCGTTTCAATTCCCGTCGTACCGCCACCATTGCCAATGCTTAGGCTGCTGACAGTTGAATCGTAGGTACCAGACTTGAAGTATGCACGGAAAGGAGCACAGCCATCGTCCAGCACGAACAGATTGCCATCGTCATTGATAGTATAGATGTCGGAAGTGGCATCTTTCACAGTTGTGCCGATAAAGCGGTAGTTAGTACCTGTAACGGAGTGCATTTCGCCATTTTTATGAACGGTGACATTCTGACCGATGAACTTGATGGTCTTGCCGCTGAGATTGTAGGCATCACCCCAGTGGTCGCCGGGCAGGGCAACGATATACGGTGTGTTGGCCTTCATCTCGTCCGCGAAGCCGAAGTTGACCACTCCGGGCTCATCGCTGACGAACTGCTTCACCCAGAACTGCTTGTCGGTTTGAGTACTGCTGTGGAACCAGTCGATGATTGTTTCATCAGCCTTCACAAATGATACGTCGTAAGGCAGCATGATGGTGTTCCAGCCATTGGTACCATCCGCCCAGCGGTTGTTGTTATAGGTGAACACAATGTTCGTAGCCGTAAAATCAACGGGAGAATAGAAGTCGGAACCATCAGTCAATTCAATATTAGTGGCAGTATATGATGAGCCGCTCTTGACAACGACGTTACCAACACCAATAGGAGACTCATCTCCATCACCAATAATAAACAGGCAGTTGGGTTCAGCACTCGTAGCAGACGTAATGCCCGATCCCGACATATCTACCGCTAATATGTCGTCTAACGCGTTATAGTTAGTCCCAACAGCCTTGGTGGAAGTCTTTGTACCGTCAGCCTGATAAGCAAATATTCCAGGTAAGAAACTGAAAGCGCTTCCGATATTAGTTTCTGTCGTTAAAGCACCAGCCTTTTGGTAGAACGTAGAGAATTGGTAGTTTAAGTTTAAAGGATAGTCTGGTGCTTTAAACATAAAGTCATAGCTGCCACCAGCAGGTATCCAAATATTAATCCAATTATAATAATAATAATCTGGATAAGCCACAGGACGCATAAAGACTACGAATGTACCATAATAGTTTGCTGTAGCAGACGGATTGGTTATGGTGATAACAGCATTGATGTCTTTATCATTAGCAGTACCATATACTTCTGTCAATCCTGCATTGGCATTCTCTATGGATTTGACAGAAACCGTCAAGTCTATATCATCACTTGTCGGCAAACCACCGCCTCCAGCTGTAATGGTAATAGTTTTCCTTACCACGCCATCCGTATAATAATTACCATATTGGGTGGGATAGAAGAACACCAAATTATAAGTGCCTGCACTGCTAAAAGCGGCTTTCACGGTACAATTCTTAGTTCCCCAAGCAGCAATCTCAAAGAGGCTGCCGGCAAGCAGACCAAAACCATAAGGTTCGCTATCACCGTACCTAATACCAACATAGATATCACCACTAAACTCTTGATTCGTATTGTTAGTGACGTTTAACGTGATGTCCACCTCCTCGCCTACGGCTGCTACGTCCACACAAGAGATGCTGCTGCACGTCAGATTAATGTTGTGAGGCTCAACACCTAATACCGTTCCCTCGTCAGAAGGTTTCTGGAGGCCAATGACGGCAACCTGACCATAATAATATCCGTCGGTGGAACTGCTGCCGCCAATACCCTGCTGGTCGGGGTCAAGGGCAGAGAGCTTAAAGTAGTTGTCGCTTATGCCTCCCCAGCCCCAGTTGATGTGGAAGAAGTCCTCGCCTTGATAACCGTCACAAACGAATTCGTGACCGCCACCCGACGACTGTCCGCCATAAAGAACGGGACGTTTTTGTTTCAATTCGTGATAGATAATCTCAATCCATTCCGCATAGGAATAGACGCTACGTGCAGCCGTCTGAGTGGTAGCATTATATCCAAAGCAATTTTTCATAACATTAGCTATAATACTTAGAGAGGCACCCGATTCTGGACCATAGTCCATTTCGACAGCAGCACCGCAATATTGCATGAGCAGGGCAACGGCGGCTTTTTGCTCATCAGTCTCGCTTCCGGTATATTCTAACTGCATGTTAGCCCAGTCGAAGTCAACAGCAGGTAATGCTGCCACGTTAATGCCATAACTTCCAGTGGTATAGCCAGGAATCTCGCCAGTCATATTGGCAAACTGGTGATAGTACATCGCCTGAGCCATCGCAGTGGCAACACAACCTGTGACAGATTTTTCACCACTTGTGTACTCCGGACAATTGTCATTGTAAGGAGAACCTTGGTTCCAATGCGTCTTTACCAATGGAGCAATGGGCTCCTTGACAGCTGATGCTGTGCGGCGGGGAAGTGTTGCTATGCCTGTCAGCTGGATGTTGTGCTCGTTCAGCCACGCAATCTCGTCAGCATAACCCTGCAGCCAGGCACGCATGTTGCAAGGCATGTTGTCCGGGTCGAGGGAGCCCGTCTCGCTATAGCCCAGAATAGGTGCCGTGCGGTCGTCGTTTGATACGATGACATAGCCTTGGTTCTGTTCTGCGTTAAACACATAGAGTCCGCTGATGCGTCCCGCCATCTTCAACTGGGGAACCTCAGCCTGACTCCTCTTCATGCCCGACGGCGTCTGTTGCAGGAATTTCTGAGCCTGTTGCAGTGCCTGCTGGGGCGTCACGTCGCCTGCCGTCATGATGACAGTCATCATCACCGACAGAAGGAGTAGAATTGTTCTTTTCATTGTTTTTTTATTATTGATAGGTTGGGTTGCTGCCTGCAAAATTAAAGATAATTAATGACATGTCCAAATTTTTGACCTCAAAATTTGGTTTTTCGTTCGACTTAAATTATCTTTTCGCTTTGCGAGAAGACACTTCCGTTCGAAAATAAAAATAAATCAAAATTTATTTTGCATTTTGCTCACTTATTCGTATCTTTGCAAGGGTAAAGGAATATGGTCAGACGGTGAATAGATAACAAGAATGATAAAGAAGTTCCTCATAGGCATTACGTTGATTATCCTGATAGCAATGGCTTTGGCAGCAATGACGAAGCCAGAGCGGACTGCTCATTATGACACGCTGAAAAAAGGCCTGACGGTGGTCATAGAAAAAGTAGTGGATAGTCATCCGTTGCTTCAGCAGTATAATGCCATCAGCACGATGACGGCATTGAACGCAACCGACGAATACCTAAAACGGAACTTCCTGGTCTTCGAACATACGTTCTATAACGTTGGAACCATCCTCTACCAGGACATGTTCATCCCCGTATCCATTGGCCTCTTCGGACAGGTCTGGCTGACCGTTGGCGAAGACGATCTGCAACGTCTGGCCGAACGCCCCGAGGTGATGCAGATACTTGGCATAGAGGATGCACTCAAGCAAATCAAGCACAAACTCCCATGACGTTATTTCCAACAGGTTATCATTTTTTCTTCATGGCGTCCTCGGCCCATTTCATTCTAAGACGGGCTTTGTCGCGGGCATCCTTGGCCCAGCTGAGGCGAAGGCGGGCTTTCGACATGGCATCATCGGCCCAATCGGTATACATCCGCGACCGCCTGAGATCCTTTTCCTCGGCATACTTATTAGCCTGACGGGTATATTTCTCTGCCTCTTCCGTCAGTCTCTGTGCTTCACGCTCATACTGTTCCGCCTGCTCATTATACCGTTGTGCTTCACGCAAATACTGCTGTGCACGATCAGACTGGGCAAGGGCTGCTAAGGACATACTTAGTAACATGCAAGCCAGTAATAATATTCTTTTGATTACTTTCAACATAGCGTTCATTTGCTTCTTTTTAACAAAACAGAGCTGCCCTTCTCACAATGAAAAATCACCAGAGAAGGACAGCTATTTATTAATTTACTAAATAATCATTACACAAAATCAATTACACTTTACAAGTATCAACTTGCCTTGCTTGAACAGGGCCTCACCTTCTTGCTTGGAAACGCGGTCAGACTGAGGTTGTGCAGATTGCTTCGTATCGGAAATCATACTTGGCGCAGAAGATTGTATATGTCCCTGATAAGAATCTGGATTGCCCAATGTCTTGCCTGAAACGATGGCCCAGGTACAGATTGAGAATTGAGATTCATCACGAGTGATTTGTTTGTCTCCCCAGGCAGAATAAACGGTATCGGAGGTTCCCATTCCCAATTCGTTATTCTGGATGGCAAAATAGATACGGTAGCGGAAATACCATCTGGACCAATCGTGAACACCTGTACTTTCGTTAAAATAGAGATAATACGATGTGGCACTATACTTGGACGTTATGGTATAAAACCAATAGTTGGAGTTGTATTTGAAATCGGACAAAGCTGCCATGGGAAGCGTAGAGGACCTCGTCTTAAACTCATACCTATTCAGTTCACCTTGATTCCCGCTGCTGTCGAAGCCGACACTGCACAAAACATAATTGGTGTTAGCCGAATACGAATCACCTCCTCTATAGAAAACATTATTGTTGAGATCGCTTGCATTTATTTCATCCGTTTTTATCAGGTCTGCAACGATTTCTGCATCAGGCTTGGAACTGATGTCCGTTTTCTTGTAGGCCTTGAAGTAGCCTTTCGAAACTTTTGTATCTACATTCCAATCAGTAACACAACCATCAGTATATGCAAGGAATTTATTGGGCACGAACTTACAATTAGCGATGGTGTTTGACTTTTCGGTTATCCACATGTCAACATCGAAATCCCAATAGTTATTTCCTTCTTCCAATTCAAGGGTATAAGTGATTTTTCCAACAGTAACGCTACCTGAGGCTTTTTTGCTACCCTCATTTTTCTTCTGATAAGACATCGAAATACCGATATCCTTAAAGTCTTTCACCATTTGGTCCAATGTTGGATAAGGATCTGGAAGAGCTGTCTTGTCAATCCTAAACGTATAATATACGGGCTTATCTCCAAGATATAAGTCATAGAATGGGATTCCGCAATAAGTGAGGTATTTAAGACTCTCGTTACTGGATGCAAAAAACATAACAGTTTTTTCATGATTCGGGTCAGAAGAATCATCATAAGCTTTATACAGACTGACCAACTTGTTTTTAATGGTCTCGTAGGAGTCAGTCTTCAGATTGACACCTTCAACAATACCGAACGGTTTCTCCAGTAAGTCTTTTAATGTTACTTCTTGCATCGTAGCAACCCGTGTCCAACCATTACTGCTATAGTTTGAGGCAGTGGGGATAGTGAAGTAGCCGCTTGTACCTGATTTCAGATTGTTGCCATTGAAGGTACGGGTATAAATGTCATTACCACTCTTTACTGTAATTTTGTTGTTTGATGTAGGATTTTTGAAATGACCATAAACATACGGTGTGTAGCTGCCATTCACTTTTAGACTGACTTCATGATTGGTTACCTCTGTGAAACTTGCTTCGCTTGTAGACCAATTGAACGCATAACAATACCTGATGTCATTATCAACACCGGGCAAAGTGACGGTAGCTCCATTAGTACCGTTGAAACGCATACGCCAGAAATAAGGAGTCAGCGTTGCCTTAATTGAAAAAGTTGTTTCTGTTGTTGAGTATGTGGCAGTTGTCGTAGTGTAGACGGCTGTCTGATCTGACAAGTCGAGAGGGGTAGCATTCCAAGCAATCTCTGTATGTCTGACCAACGATCCATTGTTATAAATATCGAAGCATCCTGTATCCGAATTGAAATGGTAGTAGTCACCATTTTCCTGTTGGAAATAGTACAGTTCACACGTTCCAGATCTTGATTGGGAGTTGAATTCGCTTGTAGAATACATTACCCATCCGTTAGAACCAAGGACCAAGAAACCCTGATAATACGACGAACCACTCTTAAACCTCGCCAAAATAGTAGCTCCATTATTCCAATTGTAGGTCACAGCACGTGTAGTGCCTTGGTCATAGCCAGGCGCCTCGCAGATAAAGTCAACATCTTGCACATAAAATCCGTTTTCCATCTTAACCACCTTGGGTTCAGACATGGAATCCTCGCTTGTACATGCAGTCAGGCCTATAAGCATGGAGAGAGCCAGACTGAGCACGATAAATATATTTTTCTTTTTCATTGTTGTCATTTTTTAGGGTTTACTTATTATTCAAGTTATCATCGTCACCATATTCGTCGCGTCCGATATAGCCATCGTCCTGTGCGCCTTCCTGCGCAACGCTAACAGTCTTAGTGCCGCTGTTGGCCCCCTTGATGGTAATGGTAGCCGAGCGACTACTGGTTGAGCTGTTGGCAGCGGCTGTCACTTTTATTGTTCCGTTGTTGCTATCTGACGTCGGAGATACCGTACACCATGACTGATCGGACGAGACAGTCCATGAGTCGTTGGATGTTACAGTGATATTCTTTGTCTCTCCTGCTGCAGCAAAAGATAGAGATGATGGACTCACGTCAAGTGTATAGGTAATCTGTTTGGCGTCCTGATTGACTGTAATAGTCTTTGATAACAAACCTCCTTCTCCTAACACCTCAATGGTAGCACTACGACTGGTAGTATTCGGATTCTCTGCTACATTCACTGTAACATTAGCATTGTTAGAGCCAGACGACGGACTGACAGTACACCAACTCTCATTGCTCTTCACAGTCCAAGAAACATTTGACGTGATGCTGAACGAATTGCTTCCACCAGAAGACGCAAAGTTCAACTTTGATGGACTGATGCCCAAGAACGGATCAGGATCGGGAGTTGAACCACTAGCCTTCTCTGTTACTGTGACTCTTGCTGATACTGTGCCTGTATCGTCCGTAAAGGTAATAATAGCCTGTCTGTTTGCACCAGTATTGTTTGGAGAATTAACAGCAATTTCAATCTCTCTTCCACCAGATGCTCTGTTTGGATTTATACTCAACCAAATGCCAGAGCTACTGGCAGTCCATGAGGTATTGGAGGTTACCATAATTTTCGCAGATCCGTTAGGCTCGAGGGTAACGGAAGTAGGACTTACTGACAGTTTCACTCCTTCACCACCTGCAGAGTCTCCTCCACAATTTACTAAGAAGAGCACTGCACATAGTCCAGTTAGCACGCTTAAAATTGTATTTTTCTTCATAATACTATAGAATTAATTAGATTTTAGAAAATATATCCTACGTTGACACCAAAGTTGTAGTTTTTATAGTTGCCAAAGCCCATCTGATAGTCAGCACCAATGGCATAGTGTTTTGCAATAACAAGTCTTAGTCCTGCCTGACCACCCATCTGGAATGCCGAATAGATATCGGAGAACTTCATGTCAGCAAGAGTGGGAAGCGTACGCTTCATATTACCACCAACATTGATGCTGAAGCAGGGGCCGGCAAGTAACTGCAAGGCAAATGATTCGGAGAGCTTGAAATTAAACAAGGTCTGAACAGGAATGTCGACAAACTGGAAGTCACCCTTCTCATCGCGATAGAAATCGGAGTATTTATATCCCTTCGTAGCGAAGAATATTCCAACCTGCGCTCCGATGAGGTCGGTAAACATATAGGCTCCAGTTGCACCAATGTTAAAGCCCGTCACCCACTTGGTATCATTGTCATATCCTGCGCCCAAATCGCTGGCGGTCGTGAAGTTCACTCCACCATGTATGCCGATGAAGAGACGCTTTTTTGTCAGTTCCAGGACATAGATATTCATGAGATACACCCTGTTGCTCTTTACATCTTGCACGCCGAAGTCGTTGAAGACTACTTCCTTAGGCTCGTAGCCTTGCTTGTAGATGGTGAGCTTACGGTCGCCATTGGTCATGTAGGCCCAGACTTCAGCACCGTTACGCCTTACTTCGAAAGCACCCGATACACTGTCAATCTTGGCACCCTGGATTTTTACCAGGGCACAAATCTCGTTGTCCCAGTCGCGAATCTGGTCATCAGCAGCAATAAACTGTGTTGCCTGACCGAACTTCGTTACTTCAATTTCCTGTGAGAAAGCTGTCACAGCAAGCAGTAACAAACATGATAATAATTGTAATCGTTTCATAATACTTATTGTTTTTAGTTGTTTTGAATTATCTGAATGAACGTTTCTTTGCAGGGATTTCAAAATCTAAGATATTGATGATCTTATCCTTGGGCGTAGGCATACCAGCCATCTTGTCCGGCTGCCAAGTACGGACATGGATGATGGGCGGTTCGTCATTCTCATGGAACTCCCACAACAGGAACACATATCCGTCATCTTCATAGCGGTCTGATTTCCAGTGCTGGTGAAGCGTAACACCAAAGAAATTTGGATTCTTCTTCGACCGCACCACTTCGGGATCGCTGAAGGTTACCTTGATATACTTGTTGCTTCTGAAGGTTTGTTTCAGTCGCGACAGATATTGCTGTTTGTTTTGCGTACGATAGACTATCTCCGGACGCATCTTTGGCTGATCGCCCTTGTTGTCGCGCTTCATCACTACAGAGCCCGTAATAATCAGTGCATCGTCGCTGAACACCTGATCCAGTGCTTCAATGTCTTTCTCGTCGTAATGGCTGCGGAAATCCTCAACGAATTTCAGTATTTCCTCGCGACGGGCCATATCCACCGCATCACCTTGCTTGATGATATTGGTGTACACATGGTTGGCCATAGCCATACGTGCACCCGTTATCTCGCCCTGTCGGCTCAGACTGATGGTCAGCTGGCGTTCCCGTTCGCCATCATAGTCTTCAATGACAGGGATGACCTTGATAGCGATGTTACGCACCTGATAGCCATTGACGGTAGTGTTGCAGTGCTCAGTAATCTCACTGTCCTCGCAGACAAAGTGCAGGTTGTTCCACAGTAGCGATAACGAATGTACGGCATTGTCGGTAATCCTTATTCCGCTAAGTTGCAGTTCGCCACCATTTGTCCCAGCTTTGGTTATCTCAGTCAGGAATTGTGATACGTTGCTCTCAATATTACTCTTCAGACGTGTATCACTCAATCCGTCGGCAATGGAGAATCTTACGTTTTGCTGTGCAGTGGCCTTCAGGCCAAAACAAGCAAGAAATGTCAATATTGCTGCTAAATATTTCATCTTATCAGTTTTTTATTTGCCTTTATGTTGTCTTCACTTCCGTACATTCCCTCACCATTGATGTTAGGGATAAACAGATGAGCCTTGCCGCGAAGTTTGGGCTGGGCACTGTTCAGCTCTTCCACAGGACAGCTGAATTCCAGCAGGTGATGATAGCCCACAACCTCGTTGCGCATGTGCAGATAGCCCCTGGCAACAGCGTCTTCCGTATCATCATTTATATAGTAAGATGTACATCCTTGACTTTCACAGTAAGCCACCCACTGTCGAACGCTGATGTCCGTCGTTTGTTGGCTGTAATTGCTTAACAGCATCTCAAGATGTATGGTGGCGTTAGCCAGTTGCGGTGCAGAACTCAAGAAAAAGTCCGACTTCACGTTGTCTGGATGGCTTGCCATATTGCGAACAAAATGCTGTTCCAGTTCACGCCGACTCGAAAGGGAAAGCAATTCATAGTCAACGGGTACTGCCATGTTTATAATCTCGGAACCATCACGTCGCCAAATCACTTGCCACGCCTTATTGTCTCGTAGTGATATGCTGCATTCGTCCGTCGGTTGGATGCTGCATACGGTCTGCCACGTGCCATTGAACAACAGGATTTTCTGTAACAGCAGGTCATTTTCTGAATGGATCAGACTTCGGTCAAGGGCGGCATATTCTATGCAGTCATATATCGGTGACGGTTTCTGCTGGCGCATCATGTCGCTGAATAGCGGAAGACCGATATGCTCAACTTCTCCGTCGGCACCTATTCTCACTGCTACTGCCTGTCCTGAGGCCAAAGTGACGGTCGAGGTTGTTCCAGCAAAAGCATTATCAATCTGCTGTTCCATATTCAGTTTCGTTGCAGCAGTCTGTAACATCCGGCAGCGATACTCTCTACTGCCAACGCCATGGGGTATTGCCAATAGACAAAAGACTACTAAAGCGTGTCTGATGTCGAATTTACGGCATAATAGTCTTTTTCGTTCCATCTGCTTTTATCCAAGTTCCTTGATACAAGTATCCGTCGTCGTCGAATTCTGCGTTGCTAATCTTATCTCCTGCCTGAGCGCTTATCGAGCCGCCATTGCTACAACGAATCGTTGCAGAAGACGTAAACGTCAGCGTCCCGAAACCAATAGGCTTGCCACCACTGACTCTGCCGCTCCATGAACCATAGCGCAGATTGCCTTTCGCAACCTTAGGTTCTGGCTTGGCTTCCGGCTTAGGTTCTGCCTTGGGCTCGAGCGTAGCCGTAGCCGCAGGTTCCGCTGTAGGCTCTGCCTGAGGAACAGCCACTTGTTCATTTTGAACTGCTGCCGTTATGTCCGGTTTCGTCTGTGGCTTTTGCATCATGACAAAAACGCCCACACCTATCAAGGCGAGTGCTGCAACTGCACCGGCGACTATACCGATTATCCGTTTATCGACAGGTTTGGATGGGCCTTTTGGGGTTATAGGCTTTTTGGCAGCCCATGTGACAGCCTCCAAGTCCACACGCATTTGTGCCGAGGTCCGATAGCGTAAGTCCTGCTTCTTCTCGCAAGCCTTTGCAATAATCTTTCGAAGCTGTTTGTTATGGACGGCCGTCAATGGCAGTTTCGTCTTCAGCTGATGCTCCAGTATTTCGTGACGTGGCCCCTCAAAGGGAGTATGACCGACGATACACTGATAAAGCAGGACACCCATCGCATAGATATCCGTAGTCTGGTTCTGATGCTGGATGTCGCCTAACACCAGTTCGGGAGCAGCATATTCCGGCTTTCCCAAAAACTTTCCTGCCACCGTCAGTCCCTTGTCGTTCGTTGTCAGCGTATTCATCTGCTTGGCAATGCCGAAGTCTATCAACTTGATATGGCCATCTTGGGTTATCATGATGTTCGAGGGGTCGATGTCACGATGGATATAGCCAGCGTCATGCAACGCCATCAGTCCGGAAAGGATGTTCATGACTACGGTCCGTGCAAAGTGTTCCGAGTCGTTTTGATAGTCGGCTAACAGCTTTTCTGCAAACGGCACGCTAACCCCGTCACGGTCGGTGGTCTTGCCTTCCATCAAGTCGGACAACGAGACACCTGTCAGCAGTTCGCTGACCACATGATAGTGCATCTTCACGTCACCGAACTGAGTGCGTTCGGCAATCTCTATAAATCCCAGCATCTCCACCAGGTTGTCGTTGCGTAACTGGATGGAGGCCTCACGCCGGGCACGTTCGATGGCATGTTGTGGCAAGTCGTCGAACATGAACTTGATAGCTACAGGGCGCGTTGCTCCTGTGTGTTCATTGACACACGTGCCTTTGAACACCTGCCCCATACCACCAACACCGATAGGTTCGTCGCCAGAGTCCAGCTGGTAGTAGAGCCCTTTCCGCTTCTCAGTTTCTCCCTGTAGTCTGATTGTCGCCATTTTTATTGCTATTTCTGTTGGATGACCGTCATCCTGAACTTTTTATCCTCGCTGGAGAATACGATCTCTCCCTTGCGACCCGTACTGAATTCAGGACTTTTCTTGTCTATTGACTTTGTGACGAGTGTTACTTTCGAGGTCTTTGTGTCCTGTCCAGTTGATGCTGCAGCAGTGCCTGTCACAGCTTTTTTCAATGCAGAGCCTAACTGACCAAAGATACCTTTTTCTTTCTTCACCTCTACTTTCACCTCGACCCAGTCTGGCTTCGATTCCACATACCACGTCTGGTCGTAGTTCGTAGAGATGATGGAGTCGGAGTTGGTATAAACCTCTATTGATTTCTTGCCGCCTTTCAGTCCGAACTCCACCTGATGGTGGTCGGTGCTGAGCGTTACGGACTTACCTAATTGCCGAACCTTGATCTCCTTCTGATTGTCACCATAGTCTATCTGTATCACCTGCTCACGGTCCAGCGTCTGGTCGTTAGCTTCAACAGCAATGTCTATCGACTTGGCATCGTTACTCCGAGTAACTTTCAGGAAATTATCCATGCCTCCCACTCCTGCCGGCACACTGAATTTCCAATTCTTCGTAGGTGCGTCCACCCTTACATTGAGTGAGCCTGCCTTATCGCCGTCGAACACGATATTGCTATGGCTGACGGAGAATCTCGTGGATGTCGTGGCCGTTGAAGCAGTTTGCGACGTCCCTTTCTTGCTGCTACCTCCACCACCGCCGCCTCGTTTTATCTGCGATATATTCTTGTTACAGATGGCAATCTGGTTGTCGCACATCTTTTTCTTGTCAGCGGTTGTGTATGCGACCTTTGCTGCCTTAAACTTTTGGATAGCCGCATTTTGGGATGCCACTGTCATTGTCTGCTGCAATTTCTGGCCATCAATAAATAGTTTGTCACCATTCTGTGCCAAGGCCACCGCAGCCACGCACAGCATGAATGCCATGACCATCAATCTCGATAAAATATGACTCTTTCTCATAATCTTCCCAATTCTCAATTTTCAACTTTCAACCTTCAATTTCCAATTCCCTTCAGAAAGTCTTCCACGGCTTTTGCCCGTTTCGCATAGCCCTCTGACATCTCGCTCTCACCCAGTTCCTTCATCTCCTCAGCCTGGTTGGAGAAAGTTTCCTGAGCTTTCTTAAGGGCTGATATAGCCTTTTGCATGTGTGAGTCGATGTCAATCTTTACCTTATACGTTTTGTCTTTGCTTACAGCGTCGGCCACCTCCTGATAGGCTGTCACGGCTGTCATCAGCGACTGTTCATAATTTTCCCGTTCGCTGTCCATGCCGTCCTCCATATCCTCGTCGGCCTTACTGATTTTAGCATTGATGTCTGCCATAAACTGCGTCTTTTGCTTCTCAAACAGGGCCTGCTCAGCCTGGGCTTTAGTGGCTTCCTGTTTGCCTTTGACCACTACACCGACAACGGCCAGTATGACAACCAATGCCGCAGCAATGCCGGCAAGCATCATTTTCTTCTGCTTGGTCAGTCCGCCCTTCATAGCCTTGGGATTTTCTATTGCCACACGCATCTCAGACGACGTCTGGAAGCGCAATTCCTGCTTCTTCTCACACGCCCTGGCAATGATAGCCCGCAAGTCCTTGTTCTTGATGACATCCAGCGGCAATTTGGCCTTCAACTGTTTCTCAAGAATCTCATGACGTGCACCCTCAAAAGGAGTATGTCCAATGATACACTGATAGAGCAGAATACCCATCGCATAGATATCCGTAGTCTGGTTCTGATGTTGGATGTCGCCCAATGCCAATTCAGGAGCAGCATATTCCGGCTTCCCCATAAACTTGCCAGCCACCGTCAGTGCCTTGTCACTGGTGGTCAGCGTATTCATCTGCTTGGCAATACCGAAATCAATGAGCTTGATATGTCCGTCCGTTGTCACCATGATGTTCGAAGGGTCAATATCACGGTGGATATAGCCCGCATCATGCAGCGCCATCAGTCCAGACAGCACATTGACGACAATAATCTTGGCAAAGTGTTCCGGGTCGTTCTTGAAATCCTGCTGCAACTTCACGGCATAAGCCACATCCTCGCCATCACGATCCTGCGTCTTACCCTCGAAGATGTCTGATAAAGACACACCTGTCAGCAGTTCACTGACCACGTGAAAGTGTTTCTTTACTTCACCTAAAGCTGTAGTCTCATCAATTTCGATGAATCCCAGCATCTCCACCAGGTTGTCGTTGCGCAATTGGATGGAGGCTTCGCGACGGGCACGTTCGATAGCCTGCGGGGGCAGGTCATCATACATGAATTTGATAGCTACAGGACGCGTTACTCCTGTGCGTTCATTGACACAAATGCCTTTGAACACCTGGCCCATTCCACCTACGCCAATGGGCTCGTCCTCAGAGTCCAACTGGAAATAAATGCCTTTCTTCTTTTCGGCTTCTCCTTGTAATCTAATAACTGACATCGCTTATTATAATTGTTTTTTAATTTCTTGTATTTTCTTTGACAGTTGCTGTATCTTGTCCTTTGCTGGTCCGGTCGAGATGTACTCGTTTTTGTTTTTCGGATTGACAGCGACTTTATCCGTAAGGGGATCCGTACTCTTTAACTCTCGATTAATGGCAGCGATTCTTGAGTTGAATTTTCCACCGGTCTTCTTGTCAAGCATCAACAGCTGCTCCACAATTTTTGTCCGATATTCAGCTTTTTTCTTCGCTGCTTCAGGCCAAGTGCTACCCTTTGCTTTTTCCATTTCTGCAAGCAGGTTGATTGCCCGCTGCGCAAGTTCCTGTGCCGTGGCCCCCGATTTTGCTGCCTGGGGCTTACTTTGCGTATTATCACTAGCCTTCTGCTGAAGTTCAGTGAGCTTCTTCTCCAGTGAGTCAATCTTGGAGATCAATGTCGCCTGCGATTCTTCCAATAATTCCTTTTCGTAACGCAAGACCTCCACCTTGGTAATCAATTCCTTGGTATCTCCATCCTTGACATTTTGGTATAATGCCATATTGGATTCCAGCTCCTGATTCTTCTTTTCCAACTCGGCCATCTTCGGCAAAGCACTCAGCTTGGCGGAACATACAATGTTAAACACAATGCTAACCACCAGTAAAGCCGTAAGTACAGCGAGCGCAATTTTCAGTATTTTACTCATCTTATCCTTCAGTATTGAATCCGTATTCATTTCGATGGCAGCCAAAGTGTGGTTGTCGTGATGACCGCCAGTGGAAAAACCTATCTGGTCTATCTCTGCAGACAAATTGTCCACCAAGTCAGAAAGCGTTTGTTGGGATGTCAGGCGCTGCACCAACTGCTCATGCGGCATGACGCCCCAGACACCATCAGTACACACGAAGAAACGGTCACCTTTCTGATACGGCACTTCTGTTATCTCGGCCGTATGGTTACTGGTATTCCCCAATCCGCGCATGATGACATTCGACTGTGGCGACGTACGGGCCTGTTCTTCTGTCAAAGCGTTGTTTCGTACCAACTCTCCTACCAACGAGTGGTCGTCAGTCCGATGTGCAACACGTCCATGGCTAATCCGATAGCAGCGACTATCGCCAAGATGCGCAATGATGGCAGACTGCTGATTGATCAACACTGCGACCAACGTAGATCCCATCCCCTTAAGTTGGGGACTTTCATCCATCTTCTGATAAAGCGCATCGTTAGCCTTGCTGACAGCCATCTTCATGGCCTCAATACGTGACGTATGAGCATTACATCCTTGTAAAACTGCCATCAACGTATTTTTCGCAATATATGAAGCTGTCTTGCCACCAGGACCACCTCCCATACCGTCACACACCACCAAGAGGAATCCAAGGGGTGTGTCCATGCATCCCCAGTCATCCTGATTTTCAGGACGACCTCCCTGCATGGAGTTTCCTACTCCTTGTAGTGGGATGATATGGGATGTGAACGCTGTTACCATAGATAATCCTGCTGTTTTATGACAGTGCGGCTATTAATATAAACACCCAGATTAAGGAGAAAAAGACAGCGAGGCATATCACGATGATAGCTGCTATGTCCCAGTTGGATTGTGTCTTGACAAAATCCTCTGCACTGTCCCATCTCTTATTCTCCCAGGCCCAGCGAGTACCGTAAATTCCGAAGATAATGTTCGGAATAAGGGGTATCCAGCTTCCTAAGAAAATGGCTACGAGAAATGCCCACCAGCAACCATTGAAGAATCCCCAGATGCCATAGAGTCCGAAAGCTCCCCAACTCCACTTATGAAGGTCAACCTGTGGCTCGGCAGCAGCCCTCAGTGCCTGACTCACTGGTGAGTCTGGCACTGATTGATAGGCATTGTTCACTGGCATGGGTTGTCTTTGCACGAAGAAGGAGTTAATTTGGTTCCAATTGAGCTGATAACGACCCGCAATCATGATGATGTCCCCCTGACGTATAGGCACGGCACGACGTCTCACCATGATGTTGTTCACCATGGTTCCATTACTACTATTGTCACGATACATCATCTGATTACCGTCATAGTAGATAGAACCATGATTATTGCTGGCATAGATACATCTGTCATCCAAATAGATGTCACTGGTTTTAGATCTACCTATTGTTATCTCTCGTATGTTCATAACCCTTATACCTTATTTAATAGTAAATGGAATGGCTTTCTTGCTCTTCGCATCATACAGCGCAAAGACTCCCTGGCCGCCTACAATATACTCCGCCTTCGTGGTATGATTCACGCTGGTTTCCAGACTGGCTGGGCGAACCGTTGCATTAACCAAGTCACGATAGCTGAAGTAGTAATACGATTCCTTACCTTTCTTGTCGGTATATTTGGAAACTTTTACCAACTGATAAGCCTCAAGATTACTACCATTGGCACTCCGATATTCCACAGTCACCTTGGTATTGTTATTGGCTTCCCTGTCAATAACCACCTTGTTGCTCAGACTGTCAAACACGATATTGTCACCCTGCTCCTTGATATTGACTAAGGCAACCTCCTGACGATTGATGACGACATCGCCTTCTTTCAACAGAATGTCATACTTGGGATCATACTTGGGATTCTCTTCTTTACGTGTCTCGGCAATATCCGACAACTTAATGCTCTGGATGGCTCCTGACTGCTGCTGCACAAGGAAGTAGTTCTCCGAATCCTTGTCGCTGGTGTAGTTCTGCTCAATGATGATGCCCTTGGTCTCTGCACCGCTCTTCGTCTTGACAATATCAAGGAGCGGACTTTGGGCAAAGATGTCCTGATTGGGATTGATAGGACGGAAGGTGTACTTCACCACATCATTGATTTTGAACGACTGACGCACGCGATTGTTCAAATAGAGTGTCAGCACGGAGTCGTTCTCTTCGGCATATTGTCCTTCAAACTCCATGCCCGACTTCAACTGGTAGATACGGTTAATGCCTGACAGGGCAGTCTTTGAACGAGGCTCTCCCTTAATGGACACCACATCCTTCCATGCTATCCGATAAGTATTGGGAGCCATCTCCAGATATTTCACCACCTCGCCACGTTCCAAGATCTTTACACGAGACACAGACTTGTTCTTTGAAGAGACATCGGCAAGCATGAGCGTACGGCTGTCGCCCACACCCTCGAACTCATCGTTCTTTTCTGCCCAGTCAATCCATGCCTTGCCAAGATCTTTTATGTTATAGTTTTTCTCATTGCTGATGGTGGCATCCTTACTTTTCAGACATATCTCAGCTATGTCAGTATGGAAAGTCAGATTGCCATTACCTTCCTGTTTCTGGATATAGCCACTCAGCACTGAACCATTCTTCAGATAGATTTTCTGTACGATAACTGCCTCAGCACTGCCTGCAAAGCCCAGTGCAAATGCTATAATGGATAATATCTTTTTCATAGCTTACTATTATATTATTTTATATGAGGCGAATCCAACAGCTCTTTAATATATTTGGCTTTTATACCATAATTAAATCCTTGAGTGCTAGTTACGCCAGAATTCAAGATTCCTACCAACATTCCTTTGTCATTGAAAATAGGAGAACCGCTGGCACCGCCGAAAGATGCTGCGTCAAAGCCAAACTGGAATTCATTAAGTATCTGCGTGATACTTCCTCCTCTCGCAAGCAACTGGATGCCATTTTCAGACTGCTGATCCTGTAGCGATGTCAACAATGGGAAACCAAGGGTGTAGATATGCTCACCAACCTTAAGAGCTTCATCACTGACATCAATACTGTCCTTAACGTTGACAACAGTACATTCGCTGGTTGGTAAGCGTTTGCTGATGGTTTGGACAAGTGCAACATCCTTGTTGATGTCTTCACCTGCAGAGAGAACCCTGCATTTGTTGATGTTATCAGCGTCAAACACCTCACCATGGGGAATCAAAGCCACATAATCCAACACACCGGTGACCTTCACCTGAGACAAATAAGCATTGTATTGTGTTGTTCTTAATGCTGAATTCAAGAATGCAACATGTCCAGTAAACCATCTCGCAAATGATTGTTGCAGGCGTTCGCCCTCACCATTGAAAAGCCAAGGTTTTACGACGTGGAGATTTGTTATCAGCTGGCCATCATTGGAAATAAAAAAGCCAGTACCTCCATACATGCCTTTTTTGTCCAATGCATCAATTAATTGTTTTGAACTATATGAACTGACATCAACATAGTTGTTCTTTGTTGGCAACAACTTGGTCGGGATACGCGCACTTACGGGTAATAAAGCATTGAGAGCATCCAAGTCCAAATCTCCAATGCTCACTTCGTAATGATAGATTCCAACGAGCATGACAACGGAGTGATTATATTTGGCATATAGTTCTGTATCTTCTTGCTTTCCACTCCTTCCTGACATAAACTTGTATATGCCAAATCCAATACCTACCAGTACGAGCACTGATGCAGCGGCCATCAGGATGGTCTTCCAAAGCTCACTGGGCCACTGGACGGGTGTAGCCTTCAGATTAACAGGAACGCCACCACAGACAACAGAACTGCTTTTTTTAATACGGTATGGATTGTGAGGTGTAATCTTCTGTCCGTCAACCGTAGTACCATTTTTACTATGGTCAATAATATACACCTTGTTATCCTTGCCAACCTTAATGGTAGCATGATAACGACTGACAGTACCACCGGAAATCTGGATATCATTATTGAAATGTGATCCAATGCCATAAATAGCCTTATAGGCAGAGTTATCCTCTGGCATAGGTATCTGACTCCACTGCAGTTCAACATCAGCAAAACGGATAGCATCACCACGGCGAACATTGACAGGCTTACCGGGTTTAATGGCCTGGTTCTGAATGAATGTACCATTCTGACTACCCTTATCCTCTAACAGGATGTCACCACTGTTCATCAAGGTTATTTCCGCATGGAGGGAACTAACTTTCTCACTATACAAAACGATGTCACATGTAGCATCGCGGCCAATCTTTAAAAGTCTCATAGTCTATATCGTTTTAGTTATTATTATTTTATCTTATCCACGCACACGAGTTGTCTTTGGCTCTTCTTTCTTGGGCTCTGGCTTCTTCGGCTCGGGTTTCTTGGGCTCCGGCTTCTTCGGAGAGGGCTTGCTGACTTTCTTCTGCTTTACCTTATTCAAAGAGTCTTGCACGTGCTTCGTCATAGAGTCTTGCTTTTGCTTTTCAATCTCCTCTATCTTCTCCTTTTCTTTCTTCAGCGCAGTAGAATCCACTGCCACAGGAGCAGGCTGGTCGCCACCTGTTGTTTCTTTGTTGGATAAAGCGCTGAAGCCCCAAATGCCTCCAATAATCAGGAGGAGTGCAACAACACCGATAACAACCCATTTGATGATGGTAGCACCGGTATTGGGAATCAAATTCCAGTCAAGTCTTGCCACATGAGCGAAGGACACATTGTCCTTGCGGGTTACGGGTACGGGTACGTTCTGGGCAATTCTGATACCATTGACGTATGTACCGTTGTGGCTCAAATCCACAATGGTCATCTTTCCAGAAGGTGAAACATTGAGCGTAGCATGTCTGCGGCTGATAACATCACTATTGTCATTGATGATGATATCGCAGCCCATTTCTCTACCAATTGAGTAAACTTTCATATCTTTATAGTTTTATTTATTGTTTTCGTTAATTTTCTTCAAGACTTCAATAGAATCTTTGAGCGTCTTGATAACATCCTCTTGCTGAGAAATCTGTTTCTGCATTTGTCCGGTTTCCGTCGTATCTATGGGACAAGGGGTTTCGTGAGTCTCACAACTTTGAACGATGTTGAGGATTAGGCTTGCCGCACAAAGGACAGACAGAATTAATATTGTCTTTCTTGCAAATTTTGACATCTTTTCTTTGAGTTTTGAATTATTTTTTGTTTCTACTATTGCGATAGTCATATTATCGTGATGTCCGCCATCGGAACGCCCCAAATTATCAACATAGGTGGCAATATCATCTACCAAAGCGCCAAGAGACATTTTCCTGTTTTTCAACATCTTGAGAAGTTCCTTCTCCGGCATGGCACCATGGATGCCGTCAGAGCATAAGACGAAACGGTCGCCTTTGATATACGGTCGTTCAACAATGTCAACTTCCAAGTCCGGCAGCATGCCCAAGGCACGCGTAATGACATTCGACTGTGCCGACAGGCGGGCCTGCTCTTCAGTGATAACCTTTTGCTTGACCAGTTCGAACACCATAGAATGATCGTAAGTGCGAAAAATCTTCTTTCCACCGCGAATCTGGTAAACACGACTGTCACCAACATGAGCTACGAATGCAGACTTCTCGGAAAGCAGCAACACGGTGGCCGTTGACCCCATTCCTTGCAAACTGGGATTCTCGTTTCCTGCCTCTATAACGGCCATATTGGCACGGCGAATGGCCTTGATGATGATGTTTGCCACCTCTTCATCTTCATTAGCTTCGTCGACACCAGTTATGATTTCCTGAACGGCAATGCTTGAGGCTGTCTTTCCGCCAGGACCACCACCCATTCCGTCACAGACGGTAAGCAGGAATCCCAAAGAAGTTTCCTTATATCCGTAGGAGTCTTGGTTTTCTGGCCGCCCTCCTATTCTGGACTCGGCAAAGCCGACGAAAATGTCGGCATCATTTTTATGTAGCGTCTTAAGTTCCATAGGATAGTCGAAAGTCTTATATCAGTAATAGGACGATAACAAATATGACCGTAGCAATAGCTACTGTTCCAAGTATTACCAACAGGACATGTTCCTGTATCCAGTCTGAAATACGTTCAGACAGCGGGGGATCCGGAAGTAAGGCATCCTGAATAGCATGTTTGAATTCCAACGCAGTCTGATAACGCCTGCTTTGTTCCTTCTCCGTCGCTTTCCAGATAACCTGCATCATTTTGTTAGGAATACGTTCGCTGGCAGGAAGCCTCTCCTTCATCTGCTTCGTGAGTGTTTCTGCTTCCGACTGGCAGGACATGGGATTTGTTCCTGCCAGCAACTCATAGAAGGTGATGCCCAACTCGTAAATGTCGGTGGTAGCGTTTATCTGGACATTGGCGCCATTCTGTTCGCGTAGCATCTGCTCTGGGGCAGAATATTCGGGCGTGCCGATAAAACCATAAGATGAAAATTTGTTACCACCATTCATACGAGCGATGCCCAAATCCATCAGGCGGACGTTGGAACCATTCTCAATCATGATGTTTGACGGCTTGATGTCGCGATGAACGACACCACGAGAATGGACATAGTCAAGTGCATCAAGTACCGAGCAAATCGCGCTGCATATCTTCTCCACACGCAAGGGAGAATTCTCGAAACTCTTTGCGTACTTGTCTATGTCCTCACCCTGAACGAAATGGCTTAAGATGAAAATAGGACCTGACTCAGGTGCATATTCACAGTAACCCACCATTTCCACAAGATTGGGATGGCGGAATGCCAAGGAGGCTTCTTGACGCGCACGCTCGCGAATCATTTTATTATTAGCATAAGCATCCTTTACCTTCTTGACGGCTATCATGGCGCCATTACTACACCGATAGCCAAGATACACGTCACCCATGGCACCGCTGCCCAATGGTTTTTCCATAGGATTATAGCAGTACCACTCACCCATCACATACAGATAGATATAGGGGTCATTGGGACGTTGAACAACAGTCTGCATCCGAACCTACTTTACTTCTTTAATTCCGTTATTTTTTTTTACTACATTCCAATAGTACCGCCCTTGTCGCTGCCGGTACCAGAGCCGTCAAAGCCTACTGTTCCACCAGGATTGAATCCGAATGGAGGTGGTGTAGGACCAGCAAACGGTTGGTAGCCATCTCCAGGTCGTGTAGCATTGGGATCCGTATCAGGCTGCCCGACATAGAAGTCGTCTTCTGTCTCAATAGCGATAAAGTTCTCGGAAACAGACAGGCCTAACGTTGGAGCATCAATGAGAATCAATAGCAACTCGTAGTTGTCACCGATAGTGATGATATCGCCATTCTTGCATTCCACAGCCGAGAAGCCGAGGCTTTCGCCATTAAGCATCGTACCATTGGTGGAACGGGCGTCACTCAGTGAAGCGATAACTTTCTCTGGTTTCTTCATCTTTCTTACTACGAGCACAGCATGTTCCGAGGAAACGGTGCCCTCTGGCAACATAATATCGCTGTCAGGACTCTGTCCAATTGTATTCTGACCAATTTGCAAAGGCCAGTACTCACCTGCGGCTGTGCGTGAAACTGAATAAAGGAAACCGACAACAGGCTTGCCTGTGGTAATAGGTCTTTTCGGCTGTTGTGGTTCTGCGACAGACTGAGCTCCCTGATTAGGAGTCCCTGCGACTTGATCTGTCATACCGGAAACAACAGTTCCCCGACTTGTGCCACGCGCACCTCTTGTGTAAAAACTAGAACCTGCACCCATATTTTGGTTAGGAGCATCGGCTGGTTCAAGACCCTGGATAACAGTTTTGTTTTGTGACATAATACTTATTTTTTTATTAATAGTTATTGTAATTAAACGTCTTTTTCACACTCTAAAAAGTGCTTTTACTAATTGCAAATTTAAACATTAATAATTCATTTGCCAAATATTCGTATAGCTTTTTGTCGCGCGAAATAGAGGACAATTTAAACAAAAAGTCGTCTTAACCATAAAATATGTCCTGTTAACTAACAATACTCCTTTTTATAGCAAAAGTGTCTCTCTCGCCACAACAAAAATCCGGGTTTGTATTCGTTTTTTTGAAAAATGAACTAACTTTGCAACGCGAAAAATTGAATCATGACTGTTTGGCCTGTAACAAAAAGAAATTGGTTGAAAATGCTCGTTATGCTGACGAGTATTATCGTCCTCTTTTCATGTGGTGAGAAGAGACCCTCGACTGATGTGTCCCACATGCAGCAGACAATGGATTCGCTGAAGATGTGGTATGCCCAGATGGAGGGCGACTCCATGAATGGTGCAAGCATGCGGATAAAGGATTTCTTGGATCAGCATCCAAACGATAAGAGCGAGCCGATGCGCCGACTGCGGGCAGAATGGCTGAAGGCACGGGGTGTGTATTTTACCGCCATCAAGGGACAGCCGGACAGCGGTATCGTATATACAGAACGGGCACTGGAAGAGATGAAGGACCTGAGGGGTGTGGACGTGTTGCGCGTGCTGGCCATGGCTAACAGGGCAGAATTCTACCGCCAGCTGGGACAGTTGGACAAGAGTGCCGACGGTTACCTGCAGGCCATCCAGATGGCCGATTCTACAGGGACTGGCGACTCGTTGGGAATTCCGCTTATGTTGGGCGTCAGTACGGCCTACACCTTTATGGGCGACTACCACAACGGCCATCGTTGGTGGGAACGGCTGAAGAGCTTGCTGCCAGTGATGAAGCGCGACGACCAGTTTATCTATTACAACAATCTGGGTAACGACTACTTCTTCCAGGAAAACTATCAGGACGCACGTGACTGTTTCCGGAAAGCTGCCAATCTGGTGAAGGGCGACGAGGCTAAGTTGTGGGACTATTACACGGCACTAGGCAACTTGGGAGAGATTTACATCTGTCTGCATCAGGCTGATTCGGCACGACAGCTGGTGGAGCAGGCGGACTCATTCTTCCATCGGGTCAATTTCCCACCGCTGATATATTATATGGCCACCTCACGCATGGAACTGAAGATGTTGGAGGGCGACATGCAGGGGGCATTGGCCATTGCCTCAGCCAGTCCCAAGGATGACATCAGTATTCCTGCAGCTAAGGTCCTGCGACTGAAGGCGCTGGAACAGCTGATGAGGAAGACCGGACGTTGGCAGGAGGCCATGAACGTCCACGAAGAACTGCACGGACTGAACGACTCGATACATGCAGCACAGTCGGCCATGCGCATGAGTGCACAGCTGTACCAATACAAGCACGACAAGGAGCGCATGAAACAACAGCAGGAAATAGACCATCAGCAATTGCGTGCTCAGCTGGCATTGGCATTGTCGGCTGTGGCTATGCTGGCGGTTGTGGTGGTGATAGTGCTCAACGAGTTGCGTCGTCGCAAACACCGTCTGCAGGAAATGGCTACCCGGCAGCAGATTATCAGCCTCCGCATGGAGAACGTCCGAAACCGCATCACACCACATTTCATCTATAATGCACTGAACCATGAGATGCTGGAACAAATGGAAGGCAGGGCGGTGGACCTGAACGCACTGACGCAGTTGTTGCGACGGGGTGTTGACCAGGCTGACATGCTGGAGACCACGCTGGAGGAGGAACTGCGGTTTGTGGATTACTATGTGGAGATAGAAGGCAGGCAGATGGCCGACAAGCTGCAGTATAGGAAAGAGATTGCCCCCGACGTAGATACAAGCAAGGTCAATCTACCGGCCATGACGATACAGATATTTGTGGAGAATGCCATCAAGCATGGTCTGCAGCGTCGGGGCGGTGAGCTCACTATCCGTGTGAGCAGGCAGGACGACAACACGATGATAGAGGTCATTGACAACGGACAGGGGCTTGGTAAAAGCGCACCGAAGGAACATACCGGTATGCGCGTAGTGCGCCAAACCATCCAGATGTTGAACGACCACAATCACCGGCAGATAACGTTTGGCATCGGCAATTGGCAACAGGATGGCGAGACCGGTTGCAGGACATGGTTGCTCGTGCCTGACGATTTCAACTACAAAGTCATCAAAAGTGGTTATAAATAAGATTAAACACAAAACTAATTATATATATGAATAAGCAGAAACTGACTAGAGTCTTCATCGTAGACGACAATCAAGAGGCTGTAGAGCTGTTGCAGCGTATGTTGGAGAAGCACTATTCCGTAGAGGTTGTCGGCACGGCCAACGACGCAGAAACGGCGGCAGACATCATTGTCAATGCCGATCCTGACATTATCTTCCTGGACGTGGAACTGCCCACGATGTCTGGCTTGGAATTCTGCTCGATGATTCATCAGGACATCAAAACGGAAACCAAGGTGGTGTTTTACACGGGGCATGACAAATACATGCTGGAAGCGATTCGCCGACAAGCCTTCGACTATCTGCTGAAACCGCCCACGGAGCAGGACTTAAGTCAGATTATGACGCGATACTACGAGAACAAACTGGCCGACATGCCTTTCATGGAGCGCTCGATGGAACAGCAACCCATCATCTTGGTGGTGAACGCCATGAACGAGCATACCACCTTGCGAATGGACGACATTGCCTATTTCCGCTACAACCAGGAACGGAAGATCTGGGAGGCTGTCTGCATGAATGGTGCCACCTATCTGTTGCGTCATCGTACCACCGCCGATGTCATACTGAACTATTCGTCCGCCTTCGTCCAGATTCATAAGCGTTTCATCGTGAACATCAATCAGATCAAGATGATACAGGAGTCAACGTGCGTCTTGGTGGAACCGATGGAACAAATCAACGAACTGCGCATCAGCAAGAATTACCGTGCACAGTTCATGTCCGCGTTTTATTCGCTGTAAGCGTTTCACGACATATAAGGAAGAATCAGAACCCCTACCCTTACGGCGGAGGGCGGATTTTAGGGAAAAAGCATTTTATCGTGATTTCCTTTGGAGATTTCAATTCTTCTTCCTACTTTTGTAGCAAAAACAAAAGGCGTGCATGAGCAGGCTTATTAAGGCCTATTAACAAGGTGGATTCACATAATTTGGAGAAAAACCTAACGTATATGAATAAAGCCCGCAACAATTGCGGGCTTTATTTATGATGATGTATTCATTACATTTGAAATATCTCGAAACCGGGGATAAGTTCGAGTTCTAATTCATCGTCGAACGTGGGAGCCATACTAGGATCAGTTTGGTCACCGGCATTAGGTCCACTGCCTGCCAACAATTGCATGGTGGGCAACGGATAGACGCTCATTGCGGGTTTGATATATGACTTTTTCATAACCTTATTTCTTTATAAACAGTTTACCATTCTTGATATACACACCCTTTGTGGGATTCTCGACACGACGGCCTTGCAGGTCGTACCACACATCAGACATCACACTTCTGACATCAGACATCGTTTCAATTCCCGTCGTACCGCCACCATTGCCAATGCCGAGGCTGGTTACCGTACGGTCAAACATGTCTGCCTTGAAGAACGGACGGAAGGCCGGACTGCCACCAGTGGCTTTCAGTACAAACTGGTTACCTGCTGCATTGATACAGTAGATATTTTCCGTGCTAACAGCTTTGGTTTCACCAACAAAGCGGTAGTTGCCGCCAGTGACAGACGAAACTTTGCCATTTTTATGAACGGTAGTATTCTGGCCGATGAACTTGATGGTCTTGGTGCTCAGGTCGTAAGCGGCCCCCCATGTATTACCCGGGAAAGCAACGATATACGGCGTGTTGGCCTTCATCTCATCCGTGAAGCCGAAATTAACCTTTGGAGCAGTTGTATCGTCGCCGGTGAATTCCTTCAACCAGAACTGCTTGCCCGTATCGCTACTGCTGCGGAACCAGTCGATAGGTGTTTCACCAGCCTTCACCAATGTTACATCGAAGGGCAGCATGATGGTGTTCCAACCTTTCTCGCCATCAGCCCAACGGTCGTTATCGTAGGTGAACTCGATATTCGTGGCCGTGAAGTCAACGGGTGAATAGAAGTCGTTACCATCAGTCAATATAATACTCGAAGCCGAATAAGCCGTACCATCAGACTTGACAACATTTGTCAATCCATCTGGAACAGCGTCACTTGTACCAAGGATATAGAGCGTATTGGGATTGCTGTTCTTGGTGATAGTAGTTACACCAGCGCCCGACATATCCACTGCGACAGCATTGGCGGGTACACTGTAGGAGGTAGTTGGCGCAACAACGGTATAGGTTCCATCGGACTTATAGGCCGTAATGCCAGATTTGATGGTGTAGTAACCTGCAGTTACCCAACCACTCGAACCTCCATTCTTTTGATAGATGAAAGTAAAATTATATTTACTTCCCAAGTTACCAGTGAATGCCACAGGAATGTCGATGTAACCGCTTGCAGGGATGAGTACATTCTTAGCAGAGCGCCATACAGGAGTTGAGCTTCCATAGATATAGACGTCGAACTGGAATGTTCCTGAATAGTCATTGTCCGTGTCAGGATTGCTTACTCTCAACACGCCGTTAACCTCTTTTCCGTAAAGATCGTAGTTCAACTCTCCTGTATTTGTAGAATTATCAACAGTAAGTGAGCCTGTCAGCGTAATATTGTCTGTAGTGGGATTACCGCCAGCATTAACAGTAACAGTAACAGATTTGGATATGTCAATACCAGCATAGCCTCCTACCCCATCAGTTTTATATGCTGTGATAGTATAGTCACGTGCCTCACTTGGGCGAAATTCAATAACACAATCCTTTGTCGATTTTTGGGGGATTAGGAACATTTTGCCATCGCCCAATCCCTTATCAATGAAGTAAAAACCTATTTCGCCATCGTAGTCGTCATCACTGTTATTAGTAATATTGAAAGTGATATTAGCGGTCTCACCGACAGCTATAGTAGCCTTGTCTGTGTTCACACTGTTCAGCGTAAGGCTAACGGTATTGGGGTTAGTCAGTACGGTGCCCGTGCCGCCTTCCAGCTGGATACCGACAATGGCATTCTGTCCAAAGCCATAACCCTCAGTAGAACTACTGCCGCCAATGCCCTGCGCGTCGGGATCAAGAACCGACAATTTGAAGTAGTCGTCACTCATGCCACCCCAACCCCAGTTGATGTGGAAATAGTCCTCGCCCTGATAGCCGTCGCAGACAAAAGAATGTCCGCCACCTAAGGACTGTCCGCTATAAACGACAGCACGTCCTTGCTTCAGCTCGTTGTAGATCAGTTCAATCCAATTGGCATAGGAATAGTAACTGCGGTCTGCACACTGGGTAGTAGCATCATATCCGAAATAGCTTTTCAAAGCCTTAGCAACATCAGCACCATTGGCAGAAGAACCGCCATGGTCGGGGTCTCTATAATTCATACCTAAAGATACACCACAACATCTCATCAGGGTTGCAACAGCTGTGGCCCCCTCGTCGGTGTCGCTTGAGGTATAGGTATCACGCATCTGATTCCAGTTGATGGTTTCTTCTGTACTAATGCCTGGAACAGGATAATTTGATTTGGTTGTGTATCCTGGTATGGCATTTGTAGGTGTACTCGTAGTAAGGCTAGCTTTTTTGGCAGTATAATACATGACCTGTGCCATAGCCGTTGCCACACAACCTGTGACAGCATTCCCAGCATAGTAATAGCCGCTCACTTGGTTGTTATACGGTGCGCCCTGATTCCAGTGTGCCGTAACCAGCGGGGCAATGGGGGCCTTGACAGCTGATGCTGTGCGGCGAGGATTCTGTGACGTTGTGGGCTGGATGTTGTGCTCGTTCAGCCACGCAATCTCGTCGGCATAGCCCTGCAGCCAGGCACGCATGTTGCAAGGCATGTTGTCCGGATCGAGGGTGCCCGTCTCGCTATAGCCCAGAATAGGTGCCGTGCGGTCGTCGTTCGATACGATGACATAGCCTTGGTTCTGTTCTGCGTTAAACACATAGAGTCCGCTGACGCGTCCCGCCATCTTCAGCTGGGGAACCTCAGCCTGACTCCTCTTCATGCCCGATGGCGTCTGCTGCAGGAATTTCTGAGCCTGTTGCAGTGCCTGCTGGGGCGTCACGTCGCCTGCCGTCATGATGACAGTCATCATCACCGACAGAAAGAGTAGAATTGTTCTTTTCATTGTTTTTTTACTATTGATAGATTTGTGATAGTTGTCTGCAAAAGTAGTGATAATTAATGACATATCCAAATTTTGGCCTCAAAATTTGGTTTTTCTTTCGATTTACACTATCTTTTCGCATTGCCGAAGATGTGGTCGAAGATGTGGATAAGGTGGCTGCAACGACTGCCTGTCTGTTCTTCGGGTACTTTGACGGGGCTACCACTATTTCTGAATCAAATAACGAACTGCCCAAGAAGAAGGACAACGAGGACGAGCTGTCCTTTGCTCGTAGATGTCATCAGATGGCCAAGATCATGCATGCACCAAAGTATAGGCTCAGAAGATAACAGAACTAATGTAGCTATCGAATTCAGGATCAGATGTCTTTGGATGTTGGGAGAATAATAATAGGGATTTTTAGAGTATATTTGTTTGGGAATTAAATCATAAAATCAGCCCCCTAATAATCAGATGGTTACGTTTAAAATGTGCATTAATTTGAGAAATAATTCCAAGAATCTTGC
>ONKX01000031.1 GCA_900318555.1 uncultured Prevotellaceae bacterium
TACTCATTTTCAGTGAGTTGAGCAAACTTCGAAGCCTTTTTTATTCCTATTTTATGTTAAATTATGCAGGTGCGCCATCACTTGCGAAACTTTAGTAATTATTACAGTATTCTTTATCTCCAATTCCATATATGGAATGCAGGATATCTTGTTTGGATTTCTTCAGCAGATTCCTAAAGGTGACACAGATATAAGTTCTATTTCTATTGAAAGAGAATTTGGCGAATCAGGTGTGATTCTAAATAAGACCATAGAATTATTTCGCACGGAGGGCCGATATGTCTGTTACAATTTATTTTTCCCGAAAAGAACAAGCGACAGCACCATTACAATATACAAATCTAGAATAAAAGTGCCCCAAAAGTATCATTTCCTTCATGGGAAACATGAATATGGTGGAGGCACACATCTGTGCTTTGGTAATAAAAAAGAGTGGATGATATTATTCTTGAATGCGTCATCGAGTCAAGACTCCACAGACATTGATATCTATAAAGCAGAAGAGTCTCCTCATCAACAATGGATGTGGTATCGTACTCTTGTGATGTCAGAGATATCTCAGGAAGTTAATTGTGGAAAAAGAAAATGGGTACCATTTAAACCAAAGAAAGAATCGTTATATGGATACTTTAAGGTGAAAGGGAATGTTTTATGCTTTGCCAATGTAAAGGAAAGACACGCAAAAATAAACATTGAAAGTGTTAAAAGCTTTAAAATAATCGACAAAAAAGAAATTAAAGTAACACAGCATGTTCTGAATGAAGTGAACCCCAAAGACTTAATACCAACAGACAGATACTGATATAACAATTAGTTCTCACAGAATTTGGTACTTCTCGTTTTTTCTCTTACCTTTGCATGCAGTAAGACCAACCAACTAATCTCACAATGACTACACGCATCATCAATAATAAGTCTCGTGCCAGGTATCTGACCCTTTGGCATCCAGTAAATTTCAAAGAGCTGTAACTAGAATCAACAAATTATGAAGAAAAAGGGATTGATTATATTTGGGTAATCACAGGGTCGGAGAATCTGATCCTTTGTTAACTATCCTGGATTCGGTTAACTTGAACCTTTACTTGAGAACTTTCACGACGCTTCCGTCCGGCCGGCGGACAATGTTCAGGCCGTGCTGGAGGGTTGCGTGATGGCGGCCGTCAAGCGTGAAAATGGCATCACCGCCATGCTGCTGCAGCGTCGGAAGGGCAATGCCCGAAGCGCTTTCCCATGTGTACTGGTACTGTTTCTTCCCGTAGTTACATTCTTTCACGAGGCCATTGCTTTCGTACGTATAGCTGAAGTCTGTCGTCTTGTCAAACGAGCCTTCCTTGGAGTTGCTGCCGCTACGTCTGACGCTCTTGGTGAGGTTCTTGCAAGATTTGCCGAAGTAGTTGGCGGAATAGAACAGCGGAGAGAACGTCACCGCACCAGTCTCGTCGAAAATGGAAGTTACGGAACCGGTGGCATTCACGATGCTCTGGTCCTCGTGGTCGGTGAAATAGTCGAACGCCAGGTTAACGTTGATGTCTGCTCCGGAAATGGTTGCAGACTTGATGTTGCCGCCCTCCCAGGTGATGTTCGTCTCGTTGTTGGCGAAGCGCTCATAGTCGCTCTTCATAACGACCTTCACCAACTGGTCGCTGGCATCATAGGTATAGTCGATGGTATTATACACCAAACTCATATTGCCATCCGACATGGAGACGACTTCCTTCACGACCTTGTCGCCGTCGAGCGTCATTTCATACATGGATGTGATACCTGACTGCTCGGACTGCAGGCGGATTATGGCAGAATCGTAATTGATGTTGACGTCATACGCGTCGTCATTCGACTTCATGTTGATAGCAGAATAACGTCCCTGGCCGTCGTATGAGAAATTCCAAGTCAGACCGTCTTTCGATGAAGCCAGTTTAAAGGAAGCAGCTCTCGGAGACACGGAATGGCTGACATCGGTCGAGGGCTGACCCTGCTTGATCCATACCAGCGACTCATGACCTTCGGTATAGGTGAACTGTGTAGGCGAATCAATCGTGACGGGAAGCACCGTGGGGTCATCTTCCTCGTGTTCATACCAGATAGTAAGCACATTCGTGGAGTAATTGAAGTCATAGGTAATATTGTGAACACCCTCTGACACGCCTTTGTGGAACTCCTCACAAGTACCCGTCTTGTCAGCCTTGAAAACCCAGATGCCATCAATGCCGTCTTGGTCTGACTCGTATTGATACCAAGTTCCAACGATATCAAAATCTTCGGCGTAAGTTGCTGAACTAAATAGCAACAATGCAATAAACAATAAATTTTTCATACTCATTTTAATTTAATCTGTTAGTTAATAATTACTTCTGCCTGCAAAAGTACAAAATATTTCCGAAAGAAAGGACAAAGTATTGAAAAAAGTTGTATCTTTGCCGGGGAAAATATGGACAGGGCGACGTACGAAAAGCAGAAAGCATTTGCTGGCGAGAAGAAGCCGTCGATGCAGCGGCGCTGTGTAGACAACGACTACACGGCACGGCGGATGTATATGGTCACGATGGTGACAGAGGGGCGCAAAGCGCTCTTCGGCAAGGTAGCGGGTCGAAGCGAGGCCGTTGAGCCGTCAGCAGAGGCGTCTCATACCTCGCTGGCTATGGGTCAGGATGCGAATCGCATAATCGCTAGAAGTGACAAAACAAGGGGCTATCCGTCTATCATATATATAAAGGTATAGACAACAGAAGGCAAACGTTATGAAAGCAATTACTCTTTTGCAGCCACAGAAAATCGTATTTGGCACGGGCTGCATCCGGACATTGGTGGAGGACTACAAGAAGATGGGCTTGCAACGCCTGTTCGTGCTGACAGCTCCCCCCATCCGGCCACTCATAGAAGAATCGTTAGGAGAACTGAAGGCGGCAGGTGTTGGCATTGAGGTTTTCCAGGATATCGTGGCAGAGCCGACGGTGAATGACTTCAAGAAGATTCTTGAGGTGGCACGCAACTTTAAGGCTGATAGCGTTATTGGTATCGGAGGCGGTTCGGTGCTCGACGTCACGAAACTCGTAGCAGCATTTATAAATAGTGATCAGCAGGTGGAAGACTGTTTCGGAACAGGCTTCATCAAGGCCAAAGGGCTGTGGTTTGCCTGCCTTCCCACGACGGCAGGAACAGGTTCAGAGGTGTCGCCTAACGCCATCTTGCTCGACGAGCGCGACCACCTGAAGAAGGGCATCGTGTCGCCCTTCCTCATTGCCGATGCGGCATACGTGGACCCCAAGTTGACATGGACGGTACCAGCCAAGGTGACTGCTGATACAGGTATGGATGCGCTGACGCATTGCATCGAGGCGTACACCAATAAGTTTGCGCACCCATCGGTGGACATCTATGCCTTGCAAGGTATCCGCCTGATTGCAGCTAACTTAGAGCGTGCTGTCAAGGATGGAAAGGATGTCGAAGCCCGCGAGGCACTGGCCTTTGGTTCGCTGTATGGCGGACTATGCTTAGGCCCAGTGAATACGGCAGCTGTTCATGCACTCTCCTACCCCCTTGGTGGTGAGTTCCACATTCCTCATGGTCTGTCAAATGCCATCTTATTGCCCAGCGTGATGAAGTTTAACATGCCCGCCAACATCAAGCGTCATGCTGAGGTGGCTATTGCGTTAGGATGCAAACCAGGAAACACAGATGAGGAAACCGCCCAAAAAGGCGTGGACTTCATCTACCGCTTAGCGGCAGGTGTGGGTATCCCCGACAAGTTGACGGCACTGAATATCCCGCAGACCGCTGTCGACGGCATGGCCAAAGCTGCTATGCAGGTCCAGCGCCTGCTGAAGAACAATCCAAGAGAAGTCACTGAGCAAGACGCAAGAGATATTTATAATAGTTTATACTAGAGGAACTAGAGTCTCTAGATTATCTAGATTAAAAAAATATGAAACCGATATTAGCCATCACGATGGGCGACCCCGCAGGCATTGGTCCTGAAATTACCGTTCGCGCCCTAAACAGAAAAGAGACTTACGAGAAGTGCCGTCCAATTGTCACGGGCGACGCTGCCATCATGCAACAGGCCGTTCAGCTGCTTGGTTTTGACTTGCAGGTCAATGCCGTACAAAATGTCAAGGATGCGCGCTTTGAGTATGGTACCATCGACGTGCTCGACTTGCAATGCGTTGACCCCACAACCTTTGAGTTCGGCAAGGTACAGGCGCAATGCGGTAATGCCGCCTTCCAGTATATCAAGAAGGCCATTGAACTGGCAATGGCCAACGAAGTTGATGGCACCGTAACGGCACCATTAAACAAAGAGGCACTGAACCTTGCTGGTCATCACTATGACGGACATACAGAGATTTACGCCACGTTTACCGGCACCAAGAAGTATGCCATGATGTTGGCCGACGAAAACATCCGCGTGATTCATGTATCAACGCATGTGCCTTTGCGCAAGGCCTGCGACCTGGTAAAGAAGGCACGAGTCATTGAGTGCGTAGAACTGATTGACGATGCGTGCAAGCAATTCGGTATCGAGCGTCCGCATATCGGTGTGGCAGGCCTCAACCCCCACTCCAGCGAGAATGGAATGTTCGGCTATGAAGAGGCACAGGAAATCATTCCTGCCATCGAGGAATTGAACGCCCGTGGTTTCGACGTCGAGGGTCCCGTACCTCCCGACAGCATCTTTGCCAAAGCCAAATGCGGCAAGTTCGACGGTTGTGTTGCCATGTATCATGACCAAGGACATATTCCACTGAAGGTGTGCGCCTTTAACTGGAATAAGGAAACGGGCAAGATGGAGAGTGCCTCGGGCGTAAACATCACCCTCGGCCTGCCCATCATCCGCGTCAGCGTCGATCATGGTACAGCCTTCGACGTAGCTGGTAAAGGCATCGCCAACGATAGTGCCATGACACTCTCAATAGACTATGCCACACGTATGGCCAAATATCGTTTAGGCATTAAGGAATGATAGTCATTGCCGACGATATTACTGGTGCTGCGGAGATAGCAGGCATTGCTTTTGCTCGTGGTGCGGAGGTCCGTTTAGTTTGCGGTTCAGTATATGGCTGTGACACAGCCACATACTCAACAGACGTTACCACCGTCATTGCTACCGACACCCGCTCGATGAGCGAAGCAGAAGCTGCTACCGAAACGAAACGCATCAGCGCGGCCTTCGTTTCCCCCGAAGGCAAGAAAGTCATCTTTAAGAAAACCGACTCCGCCCTGCGTGGTCACGTCATAGCTGAACTTACAGCACTGATGGAAGCTACAGGTTACGAGCGGGCGATCTATCTGCCTGCCAACCCATCGAAAGGACGTATCATCCGCAATGGCATCTATTATATAAAAGAGGTGAGGGGTGAGAAGCAAGAGGTGAGAGAAGTGCCATTAAACGAAACCGATTTCTCGTTTGACCCAGAATTTCCAGCAAGGACGTCAGTATTGAGGGAACGATTCCCTGATGCAGAGGCTCATCACATCATCATGCCTGATGCCGAAAACGAGGAAGACATCCACAACGTCATTTCGACATACAATGATGGCAAGACTATCTTTGCTGGAGCTGCAGACCTGTTTAGCGCGATGATAGGCATGGGGTGTGGGCGATTAAAAGAATCTATCGCCAAACACTCCATACCTATCATCCAAACCCATAATAGTATGCTCATCCTCAGCGGCTCAACGCAAAGCAAACCCTTAGGACTCGGTATTCCTATTGCACCGATGCCGCAAGAGATTTATGATGGCGGTGACGATTTAAATCTCTGGGATACGAGGGCGTATGAGCAGGAACGACACAGCCTTATCCTTACAATTCCCCACACCCATCGAACAGGCAAAGAGGTTGCCGTCCATCTGCGTACGATGATGGCGGAAATGACCAAGCAACTAGTGACAAAGCATTGTCCTGACCATTTGGTGATTGAGGGCGGAGCCACCGCTTGGGCTACGTTACAAGCCTTGGGTTGGACGGAATTCACTATCACGGCCCAGTTAGCCCCTGGCGTCGTACAAATGAGGGTTACAAATGCGTGCCACACTCAGAACCTTAGGTCAGAGAATGGTACACTCGTGACGCTCAAACCCGGTAGTTACCCTTGGGGTACTATTCTATCGTCTTATAAAGCGTAGAGGCATTATAGCGATGCTCCATCGTAGCAAGAATCTCCTCTTCCGTCGATAGGTTGAAATCACCAGGAATGGTGTTCTTCAGCGAAGCAGCAGCCAGCGAATAATTCAATTGTCGCTGACGGTCACCTGGGAATAGACTAATAGCATGGAGGAAACCACCCATAAAGGCATCACCGACGCCGACGGGATCGACCACATCAGGAATATCGATGATAGGAGCTTCCAGCAACTGGTCTTCTGTAAAGAGCAGTGCCGTCAGCGTGTGATGGTTAGAGTCAACGATATTTCGCATACCCATCAGCCAATGTTTGCAGCGTGGATACTGGGCATGCAGTTCATCGAACCATTCGCGATACTCCGGAATCTGCATCTTAAAGTTGCTGTCGGTAGCCGTGAAGGGAGGCTGTGGATGCTGGGAAATCCAGTCGAACTCGATGGCGTCACCAAACATCATGTCACAGCGTGACAGCATACGTTGCAATGTTGCGCGTGGGTCTGCACCATATTTCCACAGGTTCTTGCGATAATTGATGTCAAAAGAAACGGTGATGCCCAGCTCGTCGGCAATATCCAATGCCTCGAAGGTTGCATCGGCAGCCTGTTGCGAAATAGCTGCCGTGATGCCCGACACCTGAAAGATATCAGCATCCTTCAGGATGTCGCGCCAAGGAATCATGCCGGGTGCAAGGTCGTAGTATGCCGAATGGTCGCGGTCGTACACTACTTTGGCTGCACGCATGCCGGCAGCGGGTTCGAAATAATAGGTGCCAATGCGTTGTCCGCCATAGACGATGCGGCTGATGTCGACACCCAACTGTGCCATACACTGGGCACCGGCATGTCCGACGGGGGTATCGGGTAGTCGAGTGATATACGTCACATCCTCGCCCTGTGTGGCAAGCGATACGGCGACATTGGCTTCACTGCCACCATATTTGCTGGTGAACATATCGCCCTGCGTCAGTCGCAACTGACCGGGCTTTGAGAAGCGGAGCAATAGTTCTCCGAAAGTTACAATACGTTGCATATTAAAGTCTTGTGTTTAGTCTTTTTACTATTTGCGCTTTGCAGGTTTTTCGTCGGCCAGCAGAAAATCCAGCTGACGTTTCTCGATGTTGGCACGAGCCACTTTTATACGGACGGGATCACCCAACTGATATTTATTATGGTGACGGCGGCCTACGAGGCAATAGTTGCGCTCGTCGAAATCGTAATAATCATCATCAAGGTCACGCATGGGAACCATACCCTCGCAATGGTTCTCGTCGATTTCGCAATAGATGCCATACGACTGGATGCCAGAGATATGGGCGTCATACTCATTACCAATCTTGTCGGCCATGAATTCCACCATCTTATACTTGATGCTGTCGCGCTCGGCCTGCTGGGCGGTTTGTTCCATATCGGAGCAGTGTTCGCTCAGTTCCTCGTATTTCTCCTGATTGGCCGAACGTCCACCGTCCTGATATTTCGTCAGCAAACGGTGAACCATCGTGTCCGGATAACGGCGGATAGGTGAAGTAAAATGGGTATAGTATTCGAAAGCCAGACCATAGTGCCCGATGTTATGCGTAGAATATTTCGCTTTCATCATGGCACGCAGGGCGACGGTCTCGATAAGGTTCTGCTCCTTCTTACCCTGACAGGCATCCATCAGAGCATTCAGCGACTTCGAGATAGCGCCCTTGGTACCTGCCGTTTTCATCTTATAGCCAAACTTCACCACAAACTCACGCAAGGTTTCCAACTTGGTGGGGTCGGGCTGGTCGTGGACACGATAGACGAAAGTCTTCTTAGCTTTTGGCTGACGGTCTTTTGCCTTTGGCTTATCCACTTTGCCAATATGTTCAGCAACGGTGCGGTTGGCGAGCAGCATGAATTCCTCGATGAGCTGCGTGGCATCGTTCGATTTCTTGAAGTATGCGCGGACAGGTTTACCATTTTCGTCAATATCAAAGTGCAATTCTTCGCGATCGAACTTGACGGCACCGCCCTTGAAACGACGTTCACGAAGTTTCTTGGCCAATTTGTCCAATGTACGCAGTTCCTCGGCATAGGGGTCAGTACTAGATTTACTAGAGGTACTAGATTCCAAAATATCCTGCACTTCCTCATAGGCGTATCTCCTGTTACTCTTTATGACAGTATGGACAATGCGGTAGTTCTTGACGTTGGCTTCATCGTCCAAAGTGAAGACTACACTATAGCAGAGCTTTTCTTCGTCAGGACGCAGCGAACAGATGAAGTTACAGAGGCGCTCAGGCAACATGGGAATGGTACGGTCGACAAGGTAGACACTGGTGGCTCGCTTCGTCGCTTCTTTATCAATAGGAGAACCTTCCTTGACGTAATGCGAAACATCGGCAATATGCACACCAACCTCCCACAACTTGCCCTGTTTGCGGATGCTCAGTGCATCATCGAAGTCCTTGGCATCCTTGGGGTCAATGGTACAGGTAAACACCTCGCGGAAGTCCTCGCGACGAGCAATCTCCTGGGGGGTGATGCCAGGATCTATCTTCTCGGCAGCCTCTTCCACATGCTTGGGATAGGTATAGGGCAGTCCATATTGTGCAAGGATGGCATGCATCTCGACATTGTTATCGCCCTCCTTACCTAACACGTCGATTACCTCACCAACGATATTCTTCGAATCCTTCGACGGCCACTGGGTAATCTTTACAACAGCCTTGTCACCGGTTTTGCCACCCTTCAGCTTTTTCTTCGGAATGAGGATATCGTGAACGAAGATGTTACCTTCTGTCACGAGGAAGGCGTAGTCTTTCTCCACCTTCAGTTTACCCACGGCCTGATCGCGCTTGTGGGAGAGAATCTCGACGACCATTGCTTCCTTCATATGCTTCTCTCTGCGAGCCATCATCGCCACACGCACGCGGTCGCCATTCATGGCAAATAGCGAATTACGCTCAGAGACAAAGATGGTCTTACCACCATCGTCGGGCTGGAAAGAGTTCTTGCCGTTGGCCTTACGGATGAACGTTCCCTCCTGCACCTGTGTCTTCAGGTTCAGACGATAGGAATTATCCGACGCCTTCGTCAGGAAGTCATCCCACGCCATTTCGTCCATTACGTCGACAGCCAGCATCTTTGCCGGATGCGTCGACAACTTTAATTCCCTGAATATTTGTTTCAACGAAAAAGTCTCGTTCGGATTCTGCTGAAACAGGGTCTGCAGCATCTCTACCAGACGCTGCTTGGTCAGTCGTTTTCCACTCTTGTGCTTGCTCATAGCCGTTCGTTTTTAAGTTTCTGATGGCAAAGATACAAAAAAATTGATAATTGGCAATTGTTATTGGTGTTTTTTTTGTATTTTTGCAGCATGGAACAACTTCTGCACTATTGCTGGAAACATAAGCTATGGCCTGCTACGGGACTTGAAACCACCGACGGACGAGTGGTGGAAATCATCGATCCCGGACTCCATAATAGGAATGCGGGGCCTGACTTCTTCAACGCCAAAGTAAAGATTGGCGGTACGCTATGGGTGGGTAATGTCGAGATTCACGACCGCTCGTCACACTGGTATCAGCATGGCCACGAACGTGATGCTAACTATAATAATGTGATACTTCATGTGGTGAGTGAAGCTGACCGTGACGTACAGACACAAAAGGGTGACTACGTACCCCAACTGGTGTTGCAGGTACCGCAGACCATCAAAGACAATTACGACGAACTCATCAAGACTGATTCCTACCCACCCTGCTATCGTATCATACCGGAATTGACGCGTCTGACCATCCATTCGTGGATGGCAGCCCTGCAGACGGAACGCTTAGAACAAAAGACCGTCGCCATCGAACAACGGGCGCGGCTGGCAAATGGTTCGTGGGAGGATGCATACTTTATGACCCTTGCCCGCAACTACGGCTTCGGTATCAACGGTGATGCCTTCGAGGAGTGGGCACGTCATATTCCCCTGAGTGCCGTAGCAAAACATCGTGACGACCTCTTCCAGATAGAGGCCATCTTCATGGGACAGGCAGGGCTCTTGGAACTAGAGGCCATCCCTGAGCGTTATCAGAAAGATGCCTTGAACGAAGGTTACTTTGCCAAGTTGCGCAACGAGTACCAGTATCTGGCGCACAAATTTTCCATGCAACCCATGGATTATAAGCAATGGCGATTCCTGCGACTGCGTCCGCAAAACTTTCCGCATATCCGTATCGCGCAGTTGGCAAACCTCTACTACCTGCACCAGGCAGGACTCTCGCAACTCATCGAGTGCAGGGATATGATAAGCCTCAGCGAACGTTTGAAGACACAAGTGACACCCTACTGGGAAACGCACTACACGTTTGGCTCGGAGAGTGTACGTAATGCCAAGCACCTGTCACCATTCAGCATCAATCTGCTTATCATTAACACCTGCGTACCTGTGCTCTTCGCCTATGGCCGTCATACCTCGCGGGAGGAATTGTGCGACAGAGCGTTCGACTTCCTGGAACAACTCAAGCCCGAGAACAATCATATCATCCGCATGTGGCAGGAGTGCGGTCTGGAGGTCAGGACGGCAGGCGACTCGCAGGCCCTTATCCAGCTGAAGAAGGAATACTGCGACAAAAAGGATTGCCTGCGCTGTCGCATTGGTTATGAATATTTGAAAAAGAAATCGGAATAACGGTATAACGTAATAACGAAATAACGAAATAACGAAAAAAAAGAATGGATAAATTTATTTTCGAAACCCGCATGGAGGTGCGCGACTATGAGTGCGACATCGAAGGCATTGTGAACAACGCCAACTACCTCCACTATACAGAACACACCCGTCACCTGTTCCTGAAACAGTGCGGACTGTCGTTTGCCGAGATGCACGCAAAAGGTGTCGACGCTGTGGTGGCACGTATGAAGCTGGACTTCAAGACTCCCCTGCGCTGCGACGATGAGTTCATCTCGCGCCTGTGGATCGAAAAGGACGGCATCAAATACATTTTCCACCAGTCTATTTTCCGTGCCAGCGACGAGGCGCTCTGCTTCAAAGGCGACATCACGTTAGTTTGCCTCATCAACGGACGACTGGGCAACAGCGAAGACTACGACCAGGCCTTCCGCAATTACCTGAATTCGAAATAACGTAATTCCGAAACAACGAAATACCGAAATAACGAAATACCGTTATAACGACAAAAAAACAATGACCGACGAGATATACTACTCTATAGCCCTAACCCGCATGACGGGTTTCAACCAGCAGATGGCACTGCAGCTGTACCAAGCACTGGGCAGCAGTCAAGCCGTCTATGACCACCGCAACGACATTGGTGATGTAGTGCCAGAGGCTACGCCGCGATTGCGTGAATCGATGAAGCATTGGGACGACGCACTGCACAGGGCTGCGGCCGAGATGGAATTCGTCACAAAGAACAACATCCGCGTGCTGACTATCAGTGATGCCGACTATCCCCAACGCCTCTGCGAGTGTCCTGATGCTCCACTGCTTCTCTACTACAAAGGTAGTGCCGACCTCAACCAAGGGCATGTGATAAACATCGTGGGAACACGCCATTGCACCACCTACGGACAGGATATCGTCCGACGACTCATTACTGACCTCCGCACACTGTGTCCTCAGGTGTTGATTGTCAGTGGACTGGCGTACGGCATAGATATCTGCGCCCATCGCAATGCCCTTGAACAGGGATTCGAGACTGTCGCTGTGCTGGCTCACGGCCTGGACCAAATATACCCGCCTCACCACCGTAAAGATGCAATAAAGATGCTGTCGCAGGGAGGACTGCTGACAGAGTATATGAGTCAGACGGAGGCCCTACCCAACAATTTTCGCCAGCGCAATCGCATTGTGGCAGGCATGTCGGATGCCACCATCCTCGTCGAAAGTGCCATTAAGGGCGGGGGCCTTATCACTTGCCGCATTGCGCAAGAATACGGTCGCGAGGTCTTTGCATTCCCCGGTGCTGTAGGAATGTCATTCAGCGAGGGTTGCAACAAGATGATTCGCAACAATACGGCGGCCCTCATCACATCGGCAGAGGACCTGCTGGAGAGTTTAGGTTGGCAGACGATGCAGCAAAAACCGGAGGCTGTGGAGCGTCAGCTATTTCCTGACCTCACACCTGAAGAGCAACAGGTCGTCGGACTGCTCCAGCAAACAAACCACTTGCAACTGAATATCATCAGCGTCAAGAGCAACATCCCCATCGGACAACTCACGGCCCTACTCTTCTCGCTGGAGATGAAGGGGATCGTAAAGCCACTTGCAGGAGGAACATACCACTTGGTGAAGTAAGAGGTGAGAGGTAAGAAGTAAGAGAAATGAAGATTGGAAATATAGAATTAGGTGAGCGTCCCGTTTTCTTGGCCCCAATGGAAGACGTGACGGATATCGGATTCCGCATGCTATGCAAACGCTTCGGTGCCGCAATGGTTTATACAGAATTTGTCAGTGCTGAGGCACTCGTACGCGACGTGAAATCTACGGTAAAGAAACTCACCATCAGCGACGAGGAGCGACCCGTAGGTATTCAGATTTACGGTCGTGACGTCGACGCAATGGTAGAGGCCGCAAAGATTGTGGAACAGGCAGGTCCGGACCTCATCGACCTGAACTTCGGTTGTCCTGTCAAAAAGGTTGCTGGCAAGGGCGCTGGAGCAGGTATGCTACAAAACATCCCCAAGATGCTGGAAATTACACAGAAGGTAGTACAGGCCGTAAAATTACCTGTCACCGTAAAGACCCGCTTGGGCTGGAACCACGAACAACTCATCATCACCACATTGGCCGAACAGTTACAGGACTGCGGTATTCAGGCACTGACCATTCATGGTCGCACCCGCAGTCAGATGTATACGGGCAATGCCGATTGGACCCTCATCGGTGAAGTAAAGCGCAATCCCCGCATCCATATCCCCATCATTGGCAATGGCGACATCAAGTCGTTGGACGAGGCGGACAAAGCCTTCGACACTTATGGCGTCGATGCCGTCATGATTGGCCGTGCCACCTTCGGATGTCCTTGGATATTCAGTCGCCAGGAACTCACACTCAGCGAAAAGATTGACGTCCTGAAAGAACAGCTGCGTATCAACATCGAACGTTGCGATACGGAGGAGATGCGCTCCAAAGGAAAGTCCGCCGAACTCTGCGGCATCCTGCATACCCGTCGCCATCTGGCCGCCTCCCCAATCTTCAAAGGCATTCCCAATTTCCGCGAGACGCGTATCGCTATGCTCCGCGCAGAAAAAACGGATGACCTCTTGGCCATCCTTGAAGCGTGCAGACAACGGTTAGGATAAAGATACCTTTCAACTGAAACGTACCACTTCATCGCACAGGTCCGCAACGACGGAACGATGCGTGATGAGCAGGACGGTGGTGGAAGGGAATGCTTCAAACAGTCGGGAGAACAGTTTCTGCTCCGTCGCTTCGTCGAGCGAACTACTGATTTCGTCAAGCAGGAGAATGCTGCCATTACGCAGCAGACCGCGGGCAATGGCGATACGTTGTGCCTGACCCTCGCTGAGACCGCCACCACGTTCACCAAGTTCGGTATTGATACCTTCCGACAAGTCGAAGACGAAATCGGCACAAGCCACGTGCAGCACCTTACGCAATTCGTCGTCAGTAGCATCAGGTTTCGCCAACTGAAGGTTATAACGGATAGTACCACTCATCAGCGTGTTACCCTGCGGCACGAAACAACAGTCACCTCCCACAGTAACCTTACCCTCCGTGGGTTGAATAAGACCAAGTATCAGGCGGAACACCGTTGTCTTTCCAATACCCGTCTCGCCCATGATAGCCGTCTTCGTGCCAGGCTTGAACTCATGGGTGAAATGGTTCAGTATTTCGCGGTCACCTTTGGCATAGCGGAAACTAACGTCTTCAAAACGAATGCCTCCATCATCCATCTGATATCTTCCATCTTCCCTCTTACTGCTTCCCTCAGCCTTCTCCAACTCCTCCAAACGGTCGATACTGGCTGTAGCATGAATAATGCCAGGAACCATGTTCAGCAACTGGAGAATAGGATGCTGAATCATACCGACGAGCTGCAGGAACGAAGTCATCACGCCAAACGTAATCGTGCCGTTGCGCAAACCAATGCCACCCCAGACGAACGCCAACAGATAACCCAGTCCGAAGGCACAGCCCATAATGAGTCGTGTGACAACCGTGAATCGCAAACGACGGATGACGTTGCCCTTCAATCGCTGCTGCATGGTGTCGAGACGGTTGGTCACCCACTCTTCACTACCCAAGGAACGCAACACGGCATTATGTTCCATACCCTCCTGCACCTGCATCTGGATGCGGCTCTCATCCTTACGAATGTCGAGTGTCATCTGGCGCAACCGACGGGCAATAAGCTTACCAAAGACGATAGCCAGCGGCGTCAGCAACAACAAGGCCCAAGCCAGACGGGTGTCAAACCATTGCATGAGCAGGAATGCACCGCTGAGCTGTATCATGGTAATCACCATCTGGGGAATGGTGTCAGTGCTGACGGCACTCACCTGATCGATATCCTTCGCCAGTCGTGAGGTGATATCGCCTGAGTGTAGCTCATCACCGTCGAAGAGCTGGCGACGGAACAGGCTACTGAAGATACGCAGTCGGAGAGCATTCGTCTGACGGACGCCTGCCGTTGTGGTCAACCAGAAACCTACCTGTCGGAGCACGACACCACCCACAACGGTCAGCACGAGCCAAAGAACCATACGGAGCACATCGTCAAACGAACCCGTACGGATGGTCTCGTCAATAAACCGCTTGCTAAGCAATATCATCAACAGTCCCAGTGCGACCTGCACAATGCCTGTCACAATACGGACCGCAGAATTCCAGCGGATGCCACGAGAGTTTGTCCACAACCAGACTACGTACTTCATGCTTTTACGACCACAGATTACGCAGAGTGAACAGATTACTCAACGACTCCGACTTCCTGCCATTTGGCAATGATGCCTTCGACGTCCTTGCGTGCTGCTGCCGGCTCGACGTCATATTCCTCGCAGAGCTTCTCCGTCAGCGACTCTGCCGTGAAATCTTCCTGCTCCACAGCCTGTTTCCACAACCATGCTGCCGTCTCGTTCAGGGCCAGCAGCTTGCCGAAATTCACAGCACCAAGGCCTTCGCCTACTATCACATGTTCGCCACACACTTCGCGCAGCACAAATCCTTTCTTGATTTTCATAATCGTCTATATATTGCTAAAATGTATCTTCTAATAGGACGCAGATACCACCAAGCCTTCATAGCCTTCTGGCGCCACCTATTATATATATCGTGCGTACGACCCTTGGCGTCAACCACATGGGTCACCAGCGCCTTAACATCGTCCGTCGTACAATGTTCCACGCCAACAATGTTACCATCACCCATCAGCGTAACATGCTCACCGTCGATGCGAATGATGCGGTGGACCACATAGCGGCAACCTTCCACCCAGGCCAGCACGATGTCGCCTACCTGCGCATGAAGGGGCTTCGTTAGGATGACGCTCTCCTTGCCTCCGATGATAAACGGCAGCATGCTCTGTCCTTTGACGGGCAGCGTCACGCTCACACCGTCATTCACCAGTCGGATGGCTTCTTCCAATATCCGATCATCACTAATCATTATTGCTCTTTACTAATTTCCGTGCAACACAACACCGCTGCTGCTTCGTCGGGCAGACACTCCAGATACCACATCGGCACCGAAGATGCCAGCACGTTCTCCGTCTGGTGCAGTCCGTCGGCAATGCGTTCGTCCCAGCGCTTGCCACTGATGCTCGACACCAATGACGCATAGGCATGAATACCCGTCAGACGGCGTATCTTATTATAGGGTGCCTGATGCAACAGCACGATACCACCCAACGGATAGCTCACATTGCGATAGCAAGGCGTCTTGCCGCTCCACGGCGAACCATATACACGGGCAACGGTTCCCCCGTCGCCATCGTCATCAATTCGCACCACAGGATTATCGTCGTTCGCCAGTTCCGTACCACCGATATACTTCAGCCACAAACCAGCATGCGTGCTCTTGCCCGTGCCGCTCGGTCCTAGAAACATATAGCCCTTACCCTGATAGCTGACAATGGCTGCATGGAACAGCACCGTTGATAGTCCTGCTGTCGCCAGCGCAAACAACACCATCAAAGCATTGTCGATGGCCATCTTCGTATGTCGTCCCGTCGTGATGAGTCGTCCTTCGCGATAGTCGGCACTACATACCAGCCATCCTGCCGTCTCGTTCCACCAGCGGAATTCAAACACCGGCCGCCCGTCGGCAGTCTTACCACAGATAATGTCCTGTCCCTCGTCTTCCTGTCGCAACTCTTCTTTAAAGAGAGGCACCTCGCCACTCTCCACATTCAAAGAAAACAAAGCGTCAGCCCCCTGAACGGCAAACGGCGTATAATTCCCCATCAGCGCAAAGACTTCAGCCTCACCACTGAAACAGAACACATGCCCTGCCACCTTATAATATCTTGTCATCAAGTCTAATATTTTTCGTTAGTGCCTGCGAAGGTACGAAAAAATGAACGAATTACAAAAGGAAAGTTCATTTTTCTTTTCTTTTTCCCGCGAAAAGGCACCAAAAAAGCGCTGTGACCACCATTGTGGCATAGCCATCCGACCCTAGGGTATGAGAAACTCCATGTAGTCGCAACATTTTTCCTCCACCGATGCTCAGACCTCCCTCAACCGAATTCTACCGAAACTCAGTCGGAGAGGCCTCGGAGGAACCCTAGAGCAACCCCAGAGCAACATCCTACCATTGATGACGGGGGAGAGTGCCGAGGTAACAGGGATTTTGTAGGGATGTAGTAGGGAGCAAATGCCTAGGTAAGCAGTTGTTGGCGGGCGTGCATATTAATAAGCACGGCCGTGCTTATTATTGCGGGCGACCGTGCTTATTATTGCGGGCGGGCGCCCGCGACCGATTTTCTAAGTGTCCTAACGAGTCTGGACTTTATGTTAGTACCAATTCATCAGCTGGCGGAGGAAGACGGTGAGTTCGGCAGCCATCTTCTCGTCCTGGTAGATGTTGGGATGCCAGTCGTTGCCGTAGAAAGCATTGTTGTCTATGGGTGGCATATCGAAACGATAGACCTGCTTGTCGCCAGACTTCTGGGCCTCGGCAGCCACGTCGTCCAACAACTGGCGCTGAAGTGCCAGTTCCTTATTATATAACATGGTACCCGTGAGGAACACAATCTTTGCCTTGGGATTGTGCTGGCGCACCATCTTCAGGAGTTTATGGTAGTTCTGTTTCAGCAGTTTCTCGTCGTAGTTGGGCGTCGAGAGGTCGTTGGTACCCAGATTGATGCAGACTACATCGGGCTGATAGCGATTGAAGTCCCACTTTTCACGCAGGAACGTCGGCTGTTTGCGGAGGTCAGGATTCCAAGCGTAACCCGTGTATTCATACTGTGCAGGCATATTCGACTCCGGAGTTCCCGTCTTAGGTCCGTTGTAGTTGCGATAGGCTCCGATACCACTACGGGCAACCACCCAGTGCTGAGCCTCGAGGTTGCGGGCGGTGATGGAGGCATAGGAGTAGTAATGGTTCTCTGTGGCATAGTCGAAACCCTCCTCCTTTTTGAGACCTTCGTTGCCATAGCCGCAGGTAATGGAATTGCCGATGAATTCGATCTTTCTTGACGGAAGGGCGGGCGGAGGCACGAGCTGACGGCCCTTGTCGAGTACAAAGCCCCAGAACTCAGGGAAGAACTCATAACCCTCAATGGCGTACATCAGTCGGACCAAATGACGACCGTCTGGCAATGCTGTTGCCAGCGTGACCACTGAGTCGCGCTCTCCTCGGAAGGCAACCTTGAAAGGCTCGGCATTGTCAATCTGTGCCACAAAGTAGCCGCTACGGGGTTTGGCAATCATACGGAGTGACGTTCCCTCGAAAGCAGCAATAATCTGTACGCCAGGGAAGTTCCACGCCGGACGTTCAGGATTGGCAAAACTGATGCGACCCGTATATTGGATGCACGGATCGGTGGGTTTAATGACGGTTCCTTTCAACGGAACGGTGGTGATAGCAGAGGCTATACAAGCAGTCAAGGCGACCAAAAGGGTAAAGAATGTACGTTTCATAAATAGGTTTTTACTAATTTGTTTGCAAAATTACAAAAAAAATGCGTAACTTTGCGCACAAAAGCAAGAAAAAAGATGATGGACGAAGATTTTGACATCCGCCAGGAGCAAATGAGCTCCAACGAAAAGGAGTTTGAAAACGCCCTTCGACCACTGTCGTTCAACGACTTCAGCGGTCAGCAACAGGTGGTGGAGAATCTGGAGGTGTTTGTCGAAGCAGCGAAATATCGTGGCGAACCGCTGGACCACGTTTTGCTGCACGGCCCCCCTGGACTGGGCAAGACGACGCTCTCCAATATCATAGCCAATGAGTTGGGCGTGGGATTCAAGATTACCAGTGGTCCCGTGCTCGACAAACCTGGCGATTTGGCAGGTATCCTGACGTCGCTGGAGAAGAACGACGTGCTATTTATCGACGAGATTCACCGCCTGTCGCCTGTCGTCGAGGAGTACCTCTATTCGGCTATGGAGGACTATCGTATCGACATCATGATTGACAAAGGCCCGTCAGCACGCAGCATCCAGATTGACCTCAACCCGTTTACGCTCGTGGGAGCTACCACACGTAGCGGTCTGTTGACGGCTCCCCTTCGCGCCCGTTTCGGCATCAATATGCATTTACAGTATTACGACCCTGCAACCTTGCAGCGAATCATCGAACGCTCGGCATCTATCCTGCGCGTACCTATTACTACTGATGCCTCCGACGAGATTGCCCGTCGTTCGCGTGGCACGCCCCGTATTGCCAATGCCCTGCTTCGACGCGTTCGCGACTTCGCCCAAGTGAAGGGTACGGGAAAGATTGACTCCAACATCACCAAGATTGCCCTGAAGGCGCTGAATATCGATCAGTACGGACTTGACGAGATAGACAACCGCATCCTGCTGACCATCATCGACAAGTTCCGCGGTGGACCAGTGGGTATTACCACCATTGCCACAGCCATTGGCGAGGATGCCGGCACCGTTGAGGAAGTCTACGAACCCTTCCTCATCATGGAAGGTTTCATCAAGCGTACCCCTCGCGGTCGTATGGTGACAGAATTGGCATACAAGCATTTCGGACGCAACCCCTATTCGGGCAACATCATGGAACCGAACCTTTTTGAGTGAAGAGTGAAGAATGAAGAGTGAAGAATTTGCTACCGCTATGATAAGAACTGGTGTATTCGTTGGGAGTTTCAATCCGTTTACTGTGGGTCACGATTCGGTCGTGACCAGAGCTCTCCCGCTGTTCGACCGTCTGGTGATTGGCGTCGTGGGCGATCAGGTACACAAACCCGATATGCCATCGGCCGAAGAACGCGTCAGGGCCATTGCCGAGCTCTATAAAGATGAGCCGACCATAGAAGTAAAGCCCTACTACGGCTTGGCTGTTGACTTTGCAAAGGCAGAAAATGCCCATTTCATCGTGAAAGGCGTCCGCTCCGTCAAGGACTTCGAGTACGAACGCGAGCAGGCTGACATCAATCGCGAACTCAGTGGTGTAGAGACTATCCTACTCTATTCAGAACCGCAATATTCGTCCATTTCATCGAGTATGGTCCGCGAATTACAGCACTTCGGAGTCGATGTCACGCCGTTCCTTCCGAAGCGAAAAGACAAACAATTCGACGTCATAACGGTATAACGTAATACGATTTCCTATGATTACCTATTCTACTGAAAACGTTAAGTTCCCCAACATCAAGCGTCGCGAGACAACCGCTTGGATTCGTCGTGTGGCAGCGACCTATGGCAAGAAAGTTGGCGAAGTGGGCTACCTCTTTTGTGACGATGAGCATATCCTCTCCGTCAACCGCGAATATCTGGGGCACGATTACTATACCGACATCATCACCTTCGACTATGACGAAGGCAATGTGGTGAATGGCGATTTGGTGATTTCGTTGGATACCGTCCGTTCGAATGCAGAACTCTTTAAAAAGGATTACGACGAGGAGCTTCACCGTGTCATCATTCACGGCATCCTGCACCTTTGTGGATTGAACGACAAAGGGCCCGGTGAGCGCGAGAAAATGGAAGCAGCCGAAAATGCCGCCTTAGCCCTTCGCTGATACTTCCAAACTATTCCTGCGCTAAAAAATCCTTGATTTCATCGAGATTATTGGCAACCTCAATGTATGTGCGCCAAGGTCTGCGCGTCAGCCCTTTGGCCTGCAGGTCGTCGAGCATAGCGATCAGTTTGTCCCAAAAACCCTTCATGTTATAAAGGATAACCCGCTTTTGATGATAGCCAATGGTGGCAGAAGCCGCAATGGTGAAAACCTCGTCAAGCGTTCCTATACCACCAGGTAATGCAATAAACACGTCGCTTTGGCCTTCCATCAGTTGTTTGCGGTCGCTGAGGTTGTCACACAAGATGTCAACATCCACATATTCGGAAACACGCCCTCCTTTCTCTACAATCTGCGGGATGACACCGATATTCATCCCTCCAGCATCATGCGATGCTTTCGCCACACATTCCATCAGTCCACAGTTCACACCACCATAGACAATCGTATGGCCTTGTTGTGCGGCCCATCGTCCTAACTCCTCCGTCAAAGCGAAGAAGTCCGAGTCAATATGGTCGTTAGCAGAACAAAAGATACAAATCTTCATTGTTTCGTTAATTTTGGGCGGTTTCAACGGGAATAATTTTAAAGAGCTTGTCACTGGGACGTACCTTTTCCGGCACTTTGATGCTGACACGCGTACCCTGTTGGGCAGTCTGAACCGCCTGTACGTCGTCATGAATCTCATCGACGGTGACATATAGCGCTCCTGTCGTCGGACCAGTGATGAGCATCTTGTCACCCACGCTGAAGGTATCGGCCTCAACAGTAAACTCAGCAACGCCCAAACGGGAGAAGTATTTAACGCCCTTACCGATATATTGTTTGCGCTCTGTCGCGTTGGAACCGTAGTTTTTGTTCCATTCGCCCAAGAGTTGTCCTTGATAGTAGCCATCCCAGAAGCCGCGATTGAATACCGTTGCCAGTCGCTCGTCCCAAGCATCCTTCTTCTCTTCGGTAAAAGATCCTTCGAGTACACTTTGGATGGCTTCCTTGTAACACTGTACGACAGTAAGCACATATTCAGGTCCTCGGGCGCGTCCTTCTATCTTGAACACCCTAACGCCAGCACGCATCATTTTATCGATGAAACGGATGGTTTTCAAGTCTTTGGGCGACATTATGTACTTGTTATCTATCTCCAGTTCCGTTCCCGTTTCGCGGTCGGTGACGATATACGAACGGCGGCAAATCTGCATGCAGGCACCACGATTGGCCGAGCGCCCTGTATTGTCGAGACTCATATAGCACTTGCCACTGATGGCCATGCAAAGCGCCCCGTGACAGAACATCTCAATACGCACCAACTCGCCTGAGGGACCGCAAATGTGCTGTTCCTCTATCTGCCGATAGATATCTGCCACCTGTTCGAGTTTCAACTCTCGCGCCAGCACAACCACATCAGCAAACTGGGCATAAAACTTCAGTGCTTCAATGTTAGAGATGTTCAACTGTGTGGAAAGATGCACCTCCATACCCTTCTGTCGGCAATAGGTCATCACGGCGATGTCACAGGCAATCACTGCCGTAATCTTCGCCTCCACAGCGGCATCTACGATTTGGTGCATCAACTCGATATCCTCACCATAGATGATGGTATTCACCGTCAGGTACGACTTCACTCCGTGCTCCTTACACGTTGCAGCAATCTCACGCAGATCGTCAATGGTGAAGTGGTTGGCAGAGTGTGAACGCATGTTCAGTTGCTCCACTCCAAAATAGACGCTACCAGCACCTGCTTTCAGTGCGGCAATCAGCGAATCGCGACTGCCCACAGGCGCCATAATTTCAAAATCTGTTATCTTTTCATTCATTTCGGCGACAAAATTACGAAATATTTCTCAATTATTTCGTATCTTTGCACCAGAAAACGAATGATGATAGTCAAAAAGGATATGAAGAAGGGGTTATTGTTGTTTCTGTTGATGGCAAGCGTTGCTTTAACTAAAGCAACTCCAGTCGTTCTCATTGAACAAGGCGGTTGGCTAGAAAGTGGCTATGTCACTTGGCAAAAAGCGAACGGTCTAACCTACAATGTCTATGTCAGCCCGGCGTCAGCAGAATCGTGGACGAAGTTAGACGACGAATTGGTGCGCGAATATGCAGACTATGGACGGGCTGACGCCTTAGGTCTCCAGGCTGGCAGTTACCAGTTGAAGGTCGTTCCTGTCAGTAATGGAACAGAGGTGGTTTCCGACGCTACTATCTCGCCAATCATTGATGTCAAGGCCCATAATCGTGAAGGCTTTGCCCACAAGCAGGCCGGTACGATGGGCATTGGAGCCTATAATAACGATGGTACGCTGAAATCGGATGCCCGCGTGATATATGTCTGGGCCGGGAATGCGAAGACCGTTTCCTTGAAGGTCAAAAAAGATAAGAAAGGCACAGAGGCTACATACACAGGCCTACAGGACATCATCTACGGCTATCAGAAGGGCGACGAGAACGGCAGTTACGACCAGCGCCCGTTGTGCATCCGTATCATCGGCGCTATCCGCGATACGGATATGGATTCCTTCGGCAGTTCGGAGGAAGGCCTGCAGATCAAGGGTGCTAAAGAATACCAGAAAATGCACATCACCATCGAGGGTGTGGGCAACGACGCTACCATTTGGGGCTTTGGTTTCCTCCTGCGTAACTCAGCATCTGTGGAACTCCGCAACTTCGGTATTATGTTATGCATGGACGACTGTGTCAGTATCGACACGAAGAACGAGATGATCTGGGTACACAACCTGGACTTTTTCTACGGCAAGCCAGGAAGTGCCAGCGACCAGAAGAAAGGCGACGGCACACTCGACATCAAAGGCCACTCCCACTGGTGCACCTTCTCCTATAACCACTTTTGGGACTCGGGCAAATCGAGCCTTGGAGGCATGAAGAGTGAGTCAACGACCGACTATAATACTTATCACCACAACTGGTTTGACCACTCTGACTCCCGTCATCCACGTATCCGCACTATGTCGATGCATATCTATAACAACTATTTCGACGGCAACTCAAAATACGGTGTGGGTATGACCTATGGAGGTTCCGCCTTTGTGGAGCAGAACTATTTCCGTCATTGTAAATATCCCATGCTGATTTCCAAACAGGGTACCGACGCCACAGGCAGTGGCACATTCTCTGGCGAAAATGGCGGTGTCATCAAGTCTTATGGCAACGTCGTGATTGACGCCAAGAGTCTGGTGACCTACCAACAGAATTCTTCGTCGTGGGATTGCTGGGAGGCGGCGAGCGCTGGTGACCAGGTTCCTGCCGATGTGGTGGCAAAGGCTGGTGGTACTAGCTATAACAATTTCGACACGGATGCTAGTGTCATGTACGACTATACGCCAGACGCAGCCAGTGACGTTCCTGATATTGTGGCTGGAACCTATGGCGCAGGACGTATGCAACACGGTGATTTCCAATGGACCTTCAACAATGCCACGGAGGACACCAACGACAATGTTATTCCTGAGTTGAAGGCTGCGCTGGAGAACTACCAATCCACGTGGGTGGGTTTCTTTTCTGGCACGACAGCCATCCGCGAGATAACTACTGATTCTTTAGACTGCAGTCCTCTGTATGACCTGCAAGGTCGTCGAGTCAGCCAGCCTAAGAGTACTAACATTTATATTCAAAACGGCCATAAAAGTATCTATAAATGAAGTGGAGTTCTTTCCTGCTCTTGACTGCCCTACTCATGATGAGTGCCTGCGGTCGCAAGCAACAGCATCAGTTTACCCATGACGTGCTGTTGCCTATGACGCCAGTCAAAGACCAAGGGAAGACGGAACTCTGCTGGGCCTATGCGATGCTGGCTACCATCGAGACGGAACACATCCTGAGAGGCGACTCCATTAATCTTTCGGCTATGTACATCGGACGAAAGTTGAAACATTACCAGGAGTCTTTTGCCAATGCCCCTTCTTCCCAGCGCGCAATGGGTCAGACGCTGCTCAACATGATTCAGCGCGAGGGCATTGTGGGGTATGATGTCTTGCCAGACAACGCTACCGACGATCTGCCCACACCCCAGTGGGTCTTTATGCTGGGGGCCCGATACACCCCTCAGGAGTTTGCCCATTCCGTTTGCGCTCCTGACGAATATCTCTCGCTGACCTGTCAGCCGGACTCCCCCTATTATAATAAGGTGGAAGTCGTTGCGCCTGACAACTGGGAGCACAACCGTCTGCTGAATCTTCCACTCGACACCCTTCGAGCCCATATTGACAAAGCCCTGAAGAACCGCCATCCCGTCTGTTGGGAAAGCAAAGGTCACGCAATGGCTATTGTGGGCTTGGCGCACGACGAGAACGGCAAGCCTTACTACGTGATGAAGAATTCGTGGGGAACGGATCGTCCCTACGATGGGCTGGTATATATGTCCGTCCGCAAGATGTGGAAGGATATGATTGCCGTCTATCTTACAAGAGACGCCTTCGAAGACAAAACAAATATAACAATTAAACCATAACTCCGTATGAAAAAGACTATTTTATCCATTCTGGCACTGTTTGTGTGCTCCGTTTGTAGTTTACAGGCACAGACGTATCCTCCCAAGGATACCGATACTCCTCAGTTGGAATTCGCCCTGCAATTAAGAGTAACTTTAGGCGAGACGTACAGCATCCAAAATACCCAGCACGGACGACGCACGGTGATTCCCATTACTGGCGGAACCTTTGAAGGACCATTGCTGAAGGGTACCATCCTGAACGGAGGGGCCGACTATCAGCTGGCCAATGCTGACAACCGCACAGAGCTGGAGGCCATCTACAGCATCAAGACGGACGACGGCATCTACATCCACGTGCGCAATCGCGGCATCATCTATAATGGTAAGGATGCTGAAGGCAAACCTTCGTTCTACTTCAAGGCTGCGCCCCAGTTCGAGGCACCCGCTGACAGCCGTTACGGTTGGCTGAACAACTCTCTTTTTGTCTGTGCACCCGAGTGGTCACAAGAGTTCAAAGGCATAGTCCTCAACGTCTGGCGAGTAAAATAAATTCCCTGTAGCTTTTGCACATCAATCATATGAAACGTCAATTCTTTATTTTATCCCTCATCCTCATGGCGGCAACTGCTATGTGGGCCGCTCCCGCCCTGCGAGGACCATTTACCGTTACTCAGGCCGATGGCACACTATTGACCATCGAACAGTTTGGCGACGAGTATTTTCATTGGACGGAGACTGCCGATGGCACGTTGGTAATCCCCACGCGTCAGGGATATTTCGTGGCTGTCATTGATGACAAAGGTGAACTGACGGCTTCCGATGTGTTGGCTCACGAGGTCCAGCTTCGTGGTAGCAAGGAGCAACAGCTGGTTCGTCAACAGGCTACGCGTCGCACCTTGTTTCACCAACAGGGGCAACAACGGGCACAGGCAGAACGGCGTGCGATGAGCATCTCCATTAGTAACAAATATTTGCCGCATACGGGCTCGCCCCGGATACTGACTATTCTGGCTGCCTACCAGGACCTTGACTTCATCGTCAATGAGCCGAAACTAGCCTTCGACCAGTATCTGAATGGCGATGAAATCGTGGATTTTGGCAACAACAACACCCTGCAACTGTGTAGCGTCAGACAGTATTTCAACACGTGCAGCAACGGACTGTTCACTCCCCAGTTTGATGTGGTCGGTCCCGTCAAGCTGCCTCAGAATATGGCTTACTATGGGGGAACGAGTGCTACTGGCAGCGACGACAAATTCTACCAGTTGTGCATGAACGCCTATCAGGCTGTAAAAGACTCCGTGGCCGACTGGTCGCTCTACGACAACGATAAAGACGGCAACGTGGAGCTGGTATGCATCATCTTTGCAGGCTATGGTCAGAATCAGGGTGGAGAGAATAGTACCATCTGGGCCAAGGCTTCCAGACAAAACATAGCGATTGACGACGACATGAGGATTTCGTTCTTCAACTGCTGTTCGGAGCTCTTCAACCCTGCCAAGACTGCAACCTACGACTACTCACAGTACATCAACGGCACAGGCACCTTTATCCACGAGATGTCGCACTGCATGGGACTGCCCGACCTCTATCAGACCACTGGCAACTATGCCAACAATCAGGGTATGGAGTCGTGGAGCATCATGGACTACGGACTCTACAACCGTAATGGTTTTGCGCCGGCCCCCTACAATGCCTGGGAACGGGAAGTAATGGGCTGGAGCCTGATGGAACCTATCAGCGCTCCTACGCAAGTCAACCTGCTGAAGCCGTGGGAGGATGGCGGAACAGCATATAAGTTTGTAAGCAGCGGCAACGAAAACGAGTATATCGTCTTAGAAAACATCCAGAAGCAAGGGCTCAACAAATATGCCAAAGGTCATGGGCTGCTGGTTTACCACGTGGCCTATCCCTATTCGGAAATAAATATGACAGACCGTCCGAACAATACGGTAGGTCGTCCTGCTGTTGCCGTCGTACCTGCCAGCGGAGTGCTCATCAACACGGGTCTTGCAGGAAACAACAAGAAATATACCCGTGCAGAATGGGCGGCCAGTATGGCCAGCTCTCCCTTCCCAGGAGACAGTGCTGTGACCGGACTGACCCTTCAGCAGGAATTGCCCAACTACGTATTCTATAGCGGCGACCCTCTGAACGTCGAACTGCATAACATCACCGAAAGTGAAGACGGCAGTGTGTCCTTCGATTTCGTTGAAGCTTCCGCCTCAGACATTCATGCTGTGAAGCAGGACGCTCAGGATGACTCCAACCATCTGTATTACGACCTGCAAGGCCGCCGCGTCAGTGGACAGAAGTCCAGAGGCATCTATTTACACCAAGGGAAAAAGATCGTTATTCATTGATATTATATCATCTGATAGCATTCCTGGTGGTAGCCATCTGGGGCACCACGTTTGTGTTTACCAAGCTACTGCTGATGGCTGGACTGACTGCAGCCCAGATATTTGTGTTGCGTTTCATCATAGCTTACGTGATGCTTTTGGTCTATGCGTTGGCGAAAACAAACTTTCGGCTGTTCACCTCCACGTGGAAGGACGAGCTGCTGATGGTGGGACTGGGAGTGACGGGCGGCTCGCTGTATTTCCTGACGGAGAACAGCGCCATGATTTATACAACCACCACAAATACATCACTGATTGTCTGCCTTTGTCCGCTCTTTGCGGCCCTGTTTGCGGCCCTGTTCTTTCGTTCCCAACGCCTGCACGGCATTCAGATTGTGGGTTCGGTAATGGCTGCCATTGGTGTCGTCATTGTGGTGCTTAACGGCCATTTCGTGCTCCACCTCTCGCCATTGGGCGACTCGCTGGCCTTTGCCGCCTGCCTCTGCTGGGCAGCCTATTCGCTACTGATGATACCAGCCATCAAACGCTACGACATTTTGTTCGTCACTCGCAAAGTGTTCTTCTATGGGCTGTTCTCGATGGTTCCCTACTTCCTTTTCCGGCCTGAAGTGCCTTCGCTCAGTTTGCTCATGTGCTCGGACGTCCTGTGGAATCTCCTGTTCCTGGGTTGCGTCGCCTCCACGTTCTGTTACTTTATCTGGAACTGGGTCATGAGGAAACTGGGAGCAGTCACGGTCACCAACTACGTCTATTTCAATCCCGTCGTCACCGTGCTCTTTGCCTGGATGGTCCTCAACGAACGCATCACCATCTATTTCCTCATCGGCACCCTACTCATCCTTACAGGCATGTATTTCTGCAATAAAAAAGGATGAATAACAAAGAATACTCCAGGCTGTATGGCAAACGAAACTAGCAACACGACCCTGAAACGACAACTGAAAGTGCTCACCATCCCGGTATTCATCGAGATGGCGCTGGTGATGTTGTTGGGTGCCGTGGATACCGTGATGCTGAGCCGCTATAGCGACAATAGCGTGGCTGCCGTGGGACTGGACAATCAGCTCATCTCTCTGGTATTCCTCGTCTATCAGTTCTTTTCGATGGGTGCCGCCATCCTGTGTGCGCAGTATATCGGGGCGGGACTGAGGAAACGGTTGGTACAGGTCGTGGGCATGGCCCTCGTCGTTAATCTGCTAGTTGGCCTGACTGTCAGCGCTTTGTTATTCTTCTATGCCGAACATTTGTTGCTGATTATGGGCCTACGGCCGGAACTGATGGGCGACGGACTGGTGTATCT